>NZ_MAYG01000012.1:0-300000 GCF_001684965.1 Chryseobacterium arthrosphaerae
CCGCTTTTTAACGTAGCAATCTTTTCTGTCAGTGTCGCTCCGTATTTGCGAGTGCAAAAGTAAAACTTTATTTTGATTTGACCAAATGTTTCTGAAGAAAATTTTAAAGTTTTTTAAGTAACCTTAATTCCTTCCTAAACCTCAATCTTTCTACCCCTTCTGCGCTCCCTTAATTGGGACTGCAAAGATACAAACTTTATTTTAACCCGCAACTTTTATCTGATAAAAATTAAAAGTTTTTTTTTCGTCTGACTCTCTTGAAAAGTATATCGTTTTTGCTTATCTAAAAGCTCTTCTGCGCTTACTGAATGTCTTTCGTTTTTCAGTGGGGCAAAGATAGCAACTTATAATAAAGCAAAACAAGTTTATTTAACATAAATTTCATATTCCGGTAAGTTTTTTCGCTAAACGGCTGACAGGGAGGTAGAAAAATTTTAAACAAATGTTTGAGGAAGGGGTGGGAGGGTGAGAGAGGGAGAGAGTTGGAGGGGAATAAGGGACTGAAGTGGTATATAAGATGAGTAATTAGTAATGGGTAATGGGTAATGAGAGATAACTGCGGAAGTTCTTTTTATATTATACTAGTTTTTGGTTATGTGAAAAATGGGTTAGGGTGCCTGCGGTATGACAAAGGGAGTGGATATACTTTGCGTGTGGTGATTTGTGTTTCTAAGTTTGGGCTAAAGCCAATGGAATTTATTCTTTTTGATGAGAACGGGCTAAAGCCCGTTCCTATTGAATATTGTACACCTTATTACTTATTACTTATTACTTATTACTTATTACTTATTACTTATGACAACGCCTCCTCCCCTAGCCCTGATAGAAACGGTTACCCCACAGCATAGGCTGGAAAGCTGCCGGATTGATGCCTGGAAGCGAAAGGCGTGAGGAGTATGAGTGGATAGCAGGATGAAGCTCCTGAAAAATGCGATACTATATAATAATATATATGAAGTGAAAAATTGATCGGAAAAGACTAATCTACCTTACCGTATAGTATGGAGAAAATTCTTTGAAACCATCAATCAAATAATCTTAATTGCTGATCTTTGGTTCCGGTGAAGTTTACAGTGGAAAGTTTAGGGAATTCTTTGCCGTCAAAAAACTTCTTTCTTCCTATTTTAAAGGTGGTGTGAATCATGTCTGCAATATTACCCTCCCCTCTCTGTCTTTCGAAATATCTTTTGTCACCAAGTTTTCCTCCACGCATCGAGCGGATCAGGTTCAGTACTTTTTGTGCCCGGTCCGGGAAATGCGCTTCGATCCAATTAACAAAAACCGGCTCAACAGTGTCATTTAACCGCACAAGTGTATATCCAAATCCTAAAGCACCTGCATCTGATATAGATTTCAGGATATTTAAAGGTTCATCACTGTTCAATCCCGGAATAATAGGGGCCACCATAACATGAACTGGAATTTTATTTTCAGAGAGCATTTCAATGGCTTTTAATTTATTTGGAGCTGAACTCGTTCTCGGCTCCATTTTGCGTCTCAATTCTTCATTGATGGTTGGGATACTAAGGGAAACAGAGACAAGATTCTGCTCTGCCATTGGCTTTAAGATATCAAGGTCTCTCAATACCAATGCATTTTTTGTCAGAATATTGACAGGGTGCCGGTAATCAAGACAAACCTGCAGGAGTTTTCTGGTAATTTCAAATTGCCTTTCAGCGGGCTGATAGCAGTCTGTATTTCCGGATAATAAGATAGGAGCTGCTTTATACCCTCTTTTCTGAAAAAATTTCTCCAGAAGTTCTGGCGCATTTTTCTTTACCATGATCTTTCTTTCGAAATCAATTCCGGCGCTATAGCCCCAATATTCATGAGTAGGTCTTGCAAAACAATAGGAACATCCATGCTCACATCCCTGGTAGGGATTCATTGAATATTCCATCGGAAGATCTTCGCTTTTTACCTGATTGACAATAGTTTTAGGAAATACTTCGGTAAAAGAGGTTTTCACGGTTTCGAAATCTTCATCTTCAGGCTCATAGGTATACCTGTCGAAACGGTTGATAACATTTCGCTGCGCTCCCTGACCTTTTATGAAATTTTCGTTTTGCATTCCGTTGTAAAATTAGAATGGAATTTTTATATAATCATGAGTTTTAACATTAAAAGTTTTCCACAAAAAAATCCAACACCTTCAAAAGTGTTGGATTAAACATAATTAATATATTTTTTTACTACTTCAGCGCATAAAACTCAACTCCGTGATTTTCGTCGTCGAGATTCTTTTCATCAAAGTGTCTGTGATAATCCGAATAGGTATCACTATATTTTTTATCTTTTTTAGTCAATATTTTTTTGATGCTGATTAAACTTAATACTGCCAAAAGACCAACTCCCCCTGCCAGTAAAACTCCAACTTCTTTTTTCATATTTTCTTTGATTTATTGTTATTACCATTGCAAAAAGTATACCTATTTAATTTTTTCGAATTATAAATTTTGTTAACATTAAACTTTATTTTTAGGAAAATTATAATCCACTATTTTTCTTATCTTTAGAAATGCAATGGTTTAATTATTGTACTAAACAGGAAAAATAGCATTATGGAAAATCCAGAAAACATCGACAGAATGACGACTTTAAGCCAAGTGATGAAAACGCTTTCTGAAAGAGGAATACACCGGGAATTCAGAATGAATGAAAGCTGTGAGATGAAGCTTGAAAATTCTGATAAAGTATATCAGCCTTCCGAACTGACAATATTAAAAACATACCGTTTTGAAGGAGACAGTAACCCGGATGACAATGCGGTACTCTATGTGGTAAAAGATGACACAGGAAATAAAGGGATGATTATAGATTCTTACGGTGCCGACAGCAATTATCCAGGACAGGAATTTGATGAATTCCTCAGAAAAATCACCATTCTGGAAAGTGATGAATTCAATTTCTAAGATGGACAAAGCTCTACATTATTTTTTAAACCATTGAGATGATTTCATGTAAAATATTAAAGACAGCCTCAATAAACCGTCTTTAATTCCTCTGAATATTTTCAATGGTTTAAAAAAATTATTCTTCTGAATGATCTTTCTTTTTAAATATCTTTTTCAGAAAACCTTTCTTTTCTTTTTTCTCTTCTTCCGGCTTAGGGGCGGTTTTGTTTTTAATTTCCTGTTTTATTTCCTTCACAGATTGCTTCATGTCTTTTACGGAAGAAACCGCATTTTTCACTTTTGCTTCGGTTTTCTCTACATTTTTACCAATCAGGGTCTTTTTCAACCCCTGTTCAATGCCTTTCCAGAAAAGGTTGAAGAATGATTTCGTAGGATCACGTTCTACATTTTCTACCGTCACCGATTCCGGGAAACTTCCGGAGTCTGATTTAATAAAAACATTAGCAACAGCGGTCAGGAAACCTTTTTTTTCATGATTATCCTTATCTAAAACCGCAATTTTCAGATCTTTATGCTTCAGATTGAATGTTCCATGCAGACCTGCAGGATTTCCTTTAAAGTTGAAAAGCATCTCCTGAATTGTTCCCGCTGTAGCTGTCACATGAAGATAAGGCCGGATAAACGGATTGATTCCACTGGCAGGAAGACCGGTTGTTTTACCTGAAATCGCAAACGCATCGTTCTGATCAGCTACATCAAAGTTCCAGCTGACAGATAGCGGTGACTGATTCATAAATGAGCAGTTGATCTTAATATCTACTCTTGTAGGCTTCCCTTTTATTTTGGCGGAATTCAGGTTCCTTACATTCATATTAAAGTTCCCGAACGTCAGCTTTCCTGGCCCCATACTTTCAGGGGTATCTTCTTCGTATACCAGAACGGAATTTTTCAGATCCAGATGGTCAACCGTCATCGGGATTTTGATGGAACGGAGCATTTTTGAATAAAGGGCCTTTATTTTGGGATCATCTTTCGGAATTTTACTCCTGAAAATATTGGCATCTGCAGCCTGTATGACTACATGGGAAGCATTGATCGATTTATTTTGAGAAAACAGGTCCCAGCTCCCTTCTGCTGTTATTTGTCCGGCCTTCAAATCGTACAGATCCCTTTCCACGGGTATCATTCTGATAAACTGGGCTCTCGAAACGAGAGGCTTCATCGCAAAGTTATTGATCTGAATTTTATTTTTATTCAGTTTCAGAAGGCCAAGACTGAGATTATAAAACTGCGTTTTGTAGGCAAGGTTCCTGGTCGTCAGGAAGTAGTCTTTCACGGTAAAAGAAAGTCCCTGGTTATCAGGCTTGGGAGAGAGCTCAATATTGTTGACCGTAGCATTCAGGTCATGAAAGGCCAGCGGTTCTTTTCCTTTATCATATATTATATTGGAATTTTTCAGAGAGACTTTACGTACTATAACAGATTGTATGATGTCGGGGCCGGATTTTTTAACAGGCTTATTTTCCCCGCCTTTGATGGTTCCGTTTGCATTTTCTATAAGAACGTCTTTGAAATCCAGCACAAGCTTTTTATCCACAAAATCCAGCTTATTGATATTAAAAGCAATATGACTGGTTTTTAATTCCATTACAGTCTTTTTCCCTGAGAGATCTCCCGATGTCAATATGACATCTCTGATTTCCCCATTGGAAGGCTTCAGAGCAATACTTCCAATAGTAATATTCTGATGGTCCGAATACACAATATCTTTTCCGGAAAAGGTGAAGTCTTTATATCCTACAGGAACCACCTGCTCTGAGGTTTCTTTATTGAACAGAAGCTTGTTGATATTCAGGTTAAGATTTCCGGCCGTTAAAAGCCTGTTGCCATCCGGTTTATTGATCTGAACAACAGCATTGTTAAGCTTTATTTTTTCTAAATTAACTTCAAAGTTCGATTTTTTCTCTGTTTTTTTTGCTTTTACTCCCGTATTGTAAACGGTAAGGACAGGATTTTGAAAATCAGCATTCGTAAGAGAGGCTTTATTTTTGTTTAAAACCACATCTTTAAATTCCATTGCAGGAATGGTAAACTCAAACAACTGAGTTTTTTTCGGATAGAATTTTTTAAACTGACTGAAAGACAGGAGCGGAGTCAGCTTAAAATTTTCAACAGACATCTGTCCGTTTTCTGTATTAATAGAACTGATCGTGATCGCATATACCTGATCCGGCCGGAAGAAAAAGCTTTTTCCCCTGATGCTGTAGCGGTCAAAAACGACAGGCAGTTTATTTTCTACAGATTCTTCCGTCATCTGAAGATTTTCTACAAAGAGATTGAGCTGCTGAACAGATAAAAACTTCTGTTTCGTATCTCTGAAAATAGCAATAGAACCATCATTGATCCGAATATTCTCAAACAGGAACGGATTCCTTTTTTTACCGGTTTTACGGTCAACAGGTTTTGCCAGAATGACATTCAGATTGGGCTTTGCCAACAGCAGATCGGAAGAGCTTATTCTTTTATTAAAAATCGCATCATAAATTCCAAAACGGCTGATTTTTAAGGTATCAATTGTTCCCTGAAGCCCAATAACATTAGTATTCTGCGGATTTTTGCTGTTTACGGAAATACCTGTTGACAGAATATTTCCTGTTCCCAGGTCTACATCCAGTGTCTTGTAGGAAACTTTATAGTCTGTATTCTTTTTAATGTATCCGGGAAGCTGGGTTTTAAGCCAATAGTTCAGTCCGAAATTTGCTGCAAGAATAATTCCTGCCAGGATTCCGAAACTTATTAATAGTCTTTTTACCCATTTTTTCATATTGTGATTTTTTTAATATACTTTAAATATAAGAATTTATAAGAAAGCTGCTATACTGATTAAGAATAAAAAAAGAATCAGAGCAATACATTCTGATTCTTTTCTATTTATTTTATTTCTAATTCGATCACATATCCTTCATGCCCTCTTACATTTATGAAATTCCCCCCTTCAAAACCAAGGTATTGTCCTTTGATCCCGGTAAGTCTTCCTGTAAATTCAGGTTTTTTATCTAATGTAAATGAGGCTACTTTTTCCGGTTTCTCAAAAGGATAATCAAACATCCAAAGCTCTTCTCCTTCACTGTAAAACTTTTGAAAGTCTTCCGGGAAATATTCTTTGATCTTCTGTCTGAAATCTGCAAGGTCCACCTCTCCCTCGAAATCATCCTGCAACATTTTCCTCCAGTTGGTCTTATCCGGAAGATGTTCTTTCAACGCCACTTCTATCATCCCTGCTTCATATCGGTTTTCCGTTCTTGCAATAGGTAAGGCAAAAGTAGCTCCCTGATCAATCCATCTGGTAGGAATCTGTGTATTTCTGGTAACCCCTACTTTCACATCTCCGGTATAGGAAAGATATACGGTGTGCGGCTGAAGCTGTATTTCTTTTTCTACTTCCAGATCCCGCTCGGCAACTCCCAGATGCGCTGTAGAAAGCTCAGGGCGGATAATGGTATCACTGGCATACGGGCTTTCAAAAAAACAGTTCTTGCAGAATCCCATTCTGTAGATTGGTTTATTTTCACCACAGTTTACACATTGAAATCCAACATGCTTTATGCTTAGCTCCTTTCCAAACAACTCATTCATATGAATAAGGTCTCCTGAAAGATTAAGGTAGTATTGGATTGGCTTGTCATCGTAGCTCGTCATTTTTAAAATTTGCCCTTGAAACTGCATATTGTATTTATATTACTTTTTTTAAGTAAATTTAATGATTATATTTTCAAAAAGTAAAATTTATATTTGCACTCATAAAAAATCACAGATGACTTACCTTGTAACAGGAGGCAGCGGGTTCATTGGTTCACATTTAATTGAGCAATTATTAAGAAATGGACATTCTGTCATAAACATTGACAATTTTGATAGTTTCTACAGCTATCAGGTAAAAATTAAAAATACTTTAGAGTCAATCGGTGAAATTCCGAATTTTGAATTCTCTGACAAAGAGACAGATATTCAGCACTTAATTTCCCTCACTAAGTCTGATCAATATTCTCTTTATTATCAGGATATCCGGGACCTAAAAGGACTTGAAACGATCTTTAAAAACCATTCCATTGACATGGTCATTCACCTGGCTGCCCTTGCAGGAGTACGCCCTTCTATTGAAAGGCCTTTAGAATATGAAGAAGTGAATGTGAGAGGCACCATGAATCTCTGGGAACTATGCAAAGAATTCAATATCAGAAAATTCATTTGTGCTTCCTCTTCAAGTGTTTACGGGAACAATGAAAAAATCCCCTTTGCCGAAACGGACAATGTAGACAATCCCATCTCTCCTTATGCCGCTACCAAGAAAAGCGGAGAAATACTCGGGCATGTTTATCATAACCTATACCATATAGATATGATACAGCTCAGGTTCTTTACAGTCTATGGTCCGAGACAAAGACCGGATCTTGCCATACACAAATTCACCCGCCTTATTTCAGAAGGAACGGAAATCCCTTTCTACGGCGACGGAAACACAGCCAGGGATTATACCTATATAGATGATATTATTGACGGGATCCTGAAATCAATCCTTTATCTGGAGAACCATTCCGGGGTTTATGAAATTCTCAATCTTGGTGAAAACCAAGTTGTGCCTTTATCTGAGATGGTCACTACCATAGAAAATGCCCTTGGAAAATCTGCCACGAAAAAAATTCTGCCAATGCAGCCGGGAGATGTCACAAAAACCAATGCAGATATCACAAAAGCAAAGACTTTAATAGGGTATCAACCCGCGACAGACTTCCAAAATGGCATAAAAAAATTTGTGGAATGGTTTTTGAGAAAACGACATTAAGTAAATTGCTGACATGGCTGCCATGCAGTTGGTGACAGACATTTACAAGAAAAAATTATAAAAAGAATTGAAAATCAAGTATAAAAAAGTTTATTATACAACCTATTTTTATACTTTTGCAAAAAATTAGAAAATTATGTACTGGACATTAGAATTAGCTTCATATCTAAGTGACGCACCTTGGCCAATGACAAAAGCAGAGCTTATTGACTACGCAATCAGAACTGGTGCACCTATGGAAGTAGTGGAAAACCTTCAGGCAATCGAAGATGAAGGAGAAATTTATGAATCTATTGAGGAAGTGTGGAGTGACTACCCTACCGATGAGGACTTCCTTTGGAACGAGGACGAATATTAATAAAGCGATAAGCTTTAGGCTGCGTGCTTAGAGCTTTTTTGCCCTTTTTTATATATTAATTTACACGATAAGCGTGTTATTTAAAACGCTTAAAGCATTTTGCATTAAGCATAAAGCAAAAAATTTATGAGTTTTTTAAACAAAGTTCTTAAAGGGTTTTTGGGAGACAAAAAAGCGCAGGACCTAAAAGAAGTAAAAAAAGTTGTAACAAAAATCAAAGCTGTAGAACCCAACATCCAACAATTGTCGGATGATGGTTTGAGACAAAAGACGGCTGAGTTTAAAGAGAATATAAAATCTGCAACTAGCAAGATCACAGCTCAAATAGAACAGATTAAAGAGCAGATAAAAAATTCAACCAACGTTGACGAGAAAGAAGCTCTTTTCTCAAAAATTGAGTCTCTGAAGAAAGAATCCTACGAAATCGAAGAGAAAGTTCTGGTACAAATTCTTCCTGAAGCCTTTGCATTGATCAAAGAAACGGCAAGAAGATGGGCACAGAACGGAGAAATTCGTGTAACCGCTACTGACTGGGACAGGGAGTTAGCTGCTGCAGGAAAAGATTTTGTAAGCATTCAGGGAGACCAGGCTGTTTGGAAAAACTCATGGGACGCTGCCGGAACTCCAGTAGTTTGGGATATGGTCCACTATGATGTTCAGTTTATCGGAGGAATTATTCTTCACAGCGGTAAAATTGCCGAGATGGCAACCGGTGAAGGGAAAACCCTGGTAGGAACATTACCTATTTATTTAAATTCACTTCCTGAAAGAGGGGTACACGTTGTAACCGTGAACGACTATCTTGCAAAAAGAGACTCCGCATGGATGGGTCCTCTTTATCAGTTCCACGGAATGTCTATCGACTGTATCGATAACCACCAGCCCAACTCAGACGGAAGAAGAAAAGCATACAACTCAGATATTACGTACGGAACCAACAACGAATTCGGTTTCGACTATCTGAGAGATAACATGGTGACTTCACCTTCAGAACTGGTACAAAGAGAATTGAACTTTGCCATCGTGGATGAGGTGGATTCTGTATTGGTAGATGATGCCAGAACACCATTGATCATTTCCGGTCCGGTTCCTCAGGGAGACAGACAGGAGTTCGATGTTCTGAAACCTTCTATCGACAGAATTGTTGAAGTACAGAAGAAAACGGTTTCTGCCATTTTCAATGAAGCCAAAAAATTAATCGCAGCAGGAAACACTAAGGAAGGAGGATTTAAGTTGCTTCAGGCGTACAGAGGTTTGCCAAAAAACAGACAATTAATTAAATTCTTATCGGAAAGCGGAAACAGAGCATTGCTTCAGAAAGTGGAAGCACAGTACATGCAGGACAACAACCGTGACATGCCGATTGTAGATAAAGATCTGTACTTCGTAATCGAAGAGAAAAACAACCAGGTTGATCTTACAGACAAAGGGGTTGAATACATGTCTCAGGGGAATTCTGACCCGAACTTCTTCGTACTCCCGGATATCGGAACTGAAATTGCTGAAGTGGAAGCAAAGAATTTATCTAAAGAAGATGAGTTCGAAGCTAAAGAAAGACTTTTCGCAGATTTTGCTGAGAAATCCGAGCGTGTACACACCATGAGCCAGCTATTGAAGGCCTACACATTATTTGAAAAAGATGATGAATATGTAGTTATTGACGGGGAAGTAAAAATCGTAGACGAGCAGACAGGCCGTATCATGGAGGGACGCCGTTATTCAGACGGTCTACACCAGGCGATTGAAGCTAAAGAAAATGTGAAAATTGAGGCTGCTACTCAAACTTTTGCAACCATTACACTTCAGAACTATTTCCGTATGTACAACAAGCTTGCGGGGATGACCGGTACTGCTGAAACAGAAGCAGGAGAGCTTTGGGAGATCTACAAACTGGATGTTGTGGTAATTCCTACCAACCGTCCGATCTTAAGACATGACAGACAGGATTTAGTTTACAAAACTAACCGTGAAAAATATAACGCCGTAATTGAAGAGGTTGAAAAATTAACAGCAGCCGGAAGACCTGTACTTGTAGGTACAACTTCGGTTGAAATTTCTCAGTTGCTTTCCAAAGCACTTCAATTGAGAAAAATTCCACACCAGGTACTGAATGCGAAGCTTCACAAAAAAGAAGCGGAAATTGTTGCCGGAGCAGGACAGCCGGGAGTGGTAACCATTGCAACCAACATGGCAGGTCGTGGTACCGACATTAAGCTTTCAAAAGAGGTAAAAGATGCCGGAGGACTAGCGATCATCGGTACTGAAAGACACGATTCAAGACGTGTTGACAGACAGTTGAGAGGTAGAGCGGGACGTCAGGGAGATCCGGGAAGTTCTCAGTTCTATGTATCTCTTGAAGATAACCTGATGCGTTTATTCGGTTCTGAAAGAATTGCGAAGATGATGGACAGAATGGGTCATAAGGAAGGCGAAGTTATTCAGCACTCTATGATCAGCAAGTCTATCGAAAGAGCACAGAAAAAAGTGGAGGAAAACAACTTCGGAACAAGAAAGAGACTTCTTGAGTATGATGATGTTATGAACAAGCAGCGTGACGTTATCTATAAGAGAAGAAAGAACGCTTTGTTCGGAGATCACCTGAAGTATGATATTACCAATATGATCTTCGATGTTGCCAATTCTATCGTTGCGAAAGGAAAAGCTACAGGAAATTATAAAGATTTTGAATACGAAATCATTAAGACCTTCACTATGGAGTCTCCGGTTTCTCAGAATGATTTTAATAATAAAAATGTTCAGGATCTGACGAATATCTTATTCAAGGCAGCTCAGGAGGATTATCAGATGAAGCTGAACCTGTTGAAAGAAAAATCATTCCCAATCATTGAGAATGTATATCAGAACCAGGGTTCCATGTTCAAAATGATCCAGGTTCCTTTCACAGACGGTCACAAAACAATGACGATTGTAGCTGATCTTAAAGAAGCTTATGAAACTCACTGTGAGAGTTTAGTGAATGACTTTGAAAAGAACATTACCCTATCGATTATCGATGAAAACTGGAAACTTCACCTTCGTGAAATGGATGACCTGAGAAGATCTTCTCAGGGAGCTGTTTACGAGCAGAAAGATCCATTGGTAATTTATAAACAGGAATCTTTCCACCTATTCAGTGAAATGATCGATAAACTTAACAAAGAGATTATTTCTTTCTTATACAAAGGAGAAATTCCGGCATAAGAAAAATTTAATAATATTGCATAAAAACCGCTCTGGCATTAGCCGGAGCGGTTTTTTATTATATGTTGTATAATAATTTTATGATAAATATCAATTTCATTATTTATTTAGAACAGTTAAAAATAATATATTTGCAGAAAATTTGAGTTTCATGAAAAATGTACTGATCTGTGCTTCCGCACTGGGAACAATGCTGGTTTCTGCGCAAAAAAAAGATACCATCAAATCCAATGATATTGAAGAAGTAGTTGTTAACGGAAGATATTATCAGAAGTACAAGCTGAATGAGGTTTCGGGTTCTTTAAGAATTCAGACACCTATTCTTGAGCTTCCTCAGAATGTACAGTCTGTAAGTTCACAGGTTCTTGCGGACCAGCTTACCCTGAATATGTCTGAAGGAATTGTCCGCAACGTAAGCGGAGCAAGAAAAGTGGAACACTGGGATAATGTGTATTCCAATGTTTTCATGAGAGGAGCCAGTATTGCAACCTTTATGAACGGAATGAATGTTTCCTCCACGTGGGGACCCATCAATCCTGATGCTTCTATTATAGACAGAATAGAGTTTGTAAAAGGTCCTGCCGGATTTATGGGTTCTATGGGAGATCCTGCCGGGTTTTATAATGTGGTCACTAAAAAACCAACAGGAAAATTCGCCAATAGTGTGCGTTTCACAACGGGAAGCTACAACCTTTTCAGAGGTGAGGCAGATCTTGACGGAATCCTTGTGAAGGACGGGGTTTTAGATTACCGTATCAATTTAATGGGAAGCTCCAATAAATCGTGGGTGGAAAATGATAAAACAAGCAAAATTATTGTTGCTCCGTCAATTACTTTCAGACCTACAAAGACCACTACATTTACAGCACAATATAATTATCAGTATTTAAAATTCAATCAGCCGGGAGCTTACCTGATGTCAAATGACGGATATGCTTCACTGAATGTACATACCAACTTTAATGATCCGAATTTCAAGAAAACTGAAGTCAAAGATCAGAGTTTATTTTTAAGCTTAGACCAGAAGCTTTTCAAAGACTGGGTATGGAGCACACAGTATGCCTATATGGATTTAAATTATGACGGTGGCTCATGGTGGGGAACTTTTGATGCGAACAATAAGAATGTTTTAAACAGGACGTTAAGCAACTGGCAGGCAAAAGGAAAGAATCATATTTTCCAGACCTATGTAAGAGGAAATCTTACGACGGGAAACATTGTTCATAAGATTATTGCAGGATTTGATTACGGAGACAGAAAATACAAAGCAGACTTTTCATCTTTTGCAGGGGGGCCTTTTCCAATCGACATTTATAATGTGAATTATGGTGTGGATCCTTCAAAACTTCCTTCTTCTGATTTCTACACTTTAAATACTTCTGCTCCATTTTATAATGATCAGGGAGTAAAATATACTTCTTATTATGCTCAGGATCAGATTGAAATGTTTGATAATAAACTAAGATTAACCCTAGCAGGAAGATATACAAGCGGTAAAACCTATTCAGCCTATCCTAACCTGAGCCCGGGAACTCCTATTGTACCTGATACAGCCGGAGAATTTACACCAAGAGTAGGGGTAAGTTATTCCATTAATGAGAACTTCTCGGCTTACGGAATCTATGACAAGACTTTTGTACCACAATCCGGGACAGGAATTCATCAGACACTGATTACAGAACCCTTCAGAGGTCAGAATATTGAATTTGGACTGAAGAAAGACTGGTTCGGCGGAAAATGGAATTCTACTTTTTCAGTTTATGAAATCAGAAGACAGAATATTCTTGTAGCGGGAAATGCCAACGAAAACGGTGGAGTTGCTTTTCAGATTCCTACCGGAGAGCAAAGGGCAAGAGGTTTTGAAACCGATATCAAAGGAGAGATCGTCAGAGGGTTGAACCTTATTATCAACTATGCATATACTGATGCAAAAACGGTTAAAGACACAGATCCTGCAAGAATTGGGGTTCAGTCTCCGGGAAATGCAAAAAATGTTCAGAATACCTGGATCAGCTATAGGTTCCAGAATGGTGTTTTACATGGTTTTGGAATTTCAGCCGGTTATCAGTATCAGGGAGGAAGACAGTCCTGGTATGGGGTAAGTGCCACAAAAGATCAGAGTTTACCGGATTATTTTGATACCAACTTCGGGATTTCCTATGTTGCTAAAAAATTCGATGTTAACTTTATGTTGAATAATGTTCTTAACAGAAAACTTTACAGCGGATACAGGGGAGACGGAGGAGAATATGCATGGATCTACAATGCACCACGTAACTGGAGAGTATCAATCGGATATAAATTTTAAAAATAAAGGTTAGCCCCTCGTGGGGTTAACTTTTTTGCTATGAGAAAAAAGCATCATCATAAAAAGAAAATCTCTCCAACAAAGAAATGGTCTGCCAAACTGCATTTGTGGTTGGGCCTGTCTGTTGGTATTATTGTTTTCATAGTCTCTCTTACGGGGACTTTATATGTTTTTAAAGATGAAGTACAGAATATTCTGCGTAAAGAAGCTATTTATGTGAAAAATGAAGATTCCGGCAAAAACCCGTTATCCATTGGGCTTCTCCGGGAAAAGGTAACCTTGGAACTTAATGAAAAATACCCGCTGACTTCCGTAGAAATTCCTTTAGATAAAAGTAAATCCTACCGCTTTCTGTATTATGAAAAAAATAAAAACGGCTGGAATTATTTTCAGGAGGTGCTGATCAACAAGCAGGTCTACGTCAATCAGTATACCGGAGAGATACTGGCTGTATATAATGAGAAATATGATTTCTTCAATATTTTAAAATACATCCATTGGGGGCTCCTGCTGAATTCTGACTGGGGAAAATATGTGGTGGGAATTCCGACCGTGCTTTTCATTTTCATGCTGATCACAGGAATTATTTTGTGGTGGCCCAAAAATAAGAATGCAAGAAAAGGACGCTTACGTTTCAACTGGGAAAATGTGAAAACCTGGAAGCGTAAAAACTATGACCTTCATAATGTACTTGGGTTTTATGTTTCGTTCATTGCATTATTGATGAGCATTACCGGGATTTATTTTGCCTATCCTTATGTAAAAAACACATTCAATCTTGCTTTATCGGGATCGATGGATCTTCCCAAGGAAAAGGAGATCAAATCTCCGGATTCACTGATGGCAAAGAATAATGACGTATTTGATATTGCAGCCCTTCAGACCAGAAAGCTGTATGCCGGTTCATCAAGTTTCAGAATTTCTTTAAACGGAAAGAATAAAAAAGGAAAAGACCTGAAAAGTCTTCCCGTAACCATTTACGGACAGGAAGGAAGATTCAGCGAAAGAAACCTGTTAACTTTTGATAAATACTCAGGAAAGCTACTCGCCCATAAACCTCATCAAAAGCTGAACAGCGCCGAAAAATATGCGAATGCCAATTATGATATCCATACCGGTTCCTACTTTGGGCTTTTAGGAAAAATCATCTGGTTTACAGCCGGCCTCATCTGCACCTCACTCCCCGTAACCGGATTTTTGATCTGGTGGGGGAAAAGAAAGAAACAAGGAAAGAAAATATAATGAAAAAAGCGCTTTTATCAGCTGCCTGCCTGGGAACCACTACCGTTTTTGCACAGGTTAAAGATAGTTTACAAACCAAAAATGTTGAGGAAATCGTGATGACTGCCTCAAGGAAAAAGGAAAATATCAAAGAGGTACCAAGCTCTGTTACCATTGTGGCAGAAAAGCAGATTCAGTCTCAGCTGACAGTCAATTCTGACATCACCAGTATCCTGCAGTATACCGTTCCGAGTTTAGGAACCAACTCAGGACAGACGTCCAATACTGGGCAGACTTTGAGAGGGCGCCAGGTACTGGTACTGGTTGATGGTATTCCGCAATCTACTCCGCTTCGAAACGGGGCAAGAGATTTAAGGGTGATTGATCCTTCAGCCATTGAAAGGATTGAGGTAATCAAAGGGGCCTCTGCCATCTACGGAAACGGGGCAGACGGAGGGATCATCAATTATATCACCAAAAGAAACAAAAGCGATAAAACCATTTCCGGGATCTCACAGGTTGGCCTTACCGGACAGCTGTACGGCGGAACTTTAGGCGTAAGAGCAAGCCAGCTTTTATCAGGAAAAATCAAAAAATTCGATTATACCCTTTCATTAGCGTATGAAAGAACCGGCTATATGAAAGATGCAGACGGTGTATTGCTAAGTCCTACCTACAGTACGGCCAAGATGGATAATTACAACGGAATGCTGAAACTGGGGTATGACATCAATGACAATCAGAGAATTGAAGCTTCTTATATCGGCTATTCTTCAAGGTCAGACCTTAATGTTGGTTTAAGCACAGGGAAATACGGCATTCAACCTACGATTGGAGAAGGAGAAGGAAAAAGCCTTGAAACCACTCCGCAGGGAACCCCAAAGAACCATAATATCAGGGTAAGCTATGACAATAAGAACCTGTTTGCAGGAACTTCATTAAACATCAATCTTTATTATCAGGATTTTAAAACCGTTTACGGATACAGTGATACATTCTTTAACGGCGGGCAATCCAATGTTCTTTCCAAAAAAGTGGGAGCCCGTTTCAATTTTGATACCCAATTGTGGAATTCTCAAAATTCGCAGGGGGAAATTATCTACGGAGCAGACATCCTGAACGACCAGACCGTACAGAAACTGGAAGACGGCCGATTCTGGACACCCAATATGAGTATGACCAACATCGCTCCATTTGTACTGGCCAAAATTGATCTTTTTAAAAAACTGACCATCAAAGGAGGAATTCGCTATGAAAATATCAAAGTCAAGGTGGATGACTTCAATACGCTTTCTGTAATTAAAAACGACGGGACATTTACGAAAAGTATTCCCGTAGAAGGAGGAAAACTGAGTTATAATGCCTTAGTGGGAAATATAGGGATCCGTTATAATATCGAGCCATACATCAATCTTTTTGCAAGTTTCTCACAGGCCTACTCTATCAACGAACTCGGAAGGATCTTAAGAACCTCAACCTCTGAAACCATCAAGAACCTTGAAACCAAACCGATCATTGTCAACAACTATGAATTGGGCGCTACAGGACAGCTTTCCAACTGGCTTCATTATGAACTGACTTCTTATGTAAGCACATCCAAACTTGGGGCAACATTCGTGCAAAGTGCAGACAGGGCATTAATGATCCAAAGATCTCCGGAAATTGTGTATGGCGTAGAAGGATTCCTGCATTTCACACCTGCAAAATGGCTGCAGTTCGGGGGAAGCTATAGCTGGATGGAAGGAATTACCTCTCCGAAAGATGATGGCGACTACTCTTCCAGGATCAACAACAGCAGAATTTCAGCGCCTAAAGTACTGGCCTATGTTCAGGGAAAACCAATTCCCGCATTGTCTGTGGGGTTTGATATGCTTCACTCATTTCAACAGGATCGTTTTTCTCCGAATGCCAAAGGTGTATATGCTTATGGAGAAGGCTTTGTACCTGATTATACTGTTTTCAATTTTAAATCCGGCTATGAGGTCAACCGTCACTGGAAAATTTCCTTAGGTATCGAGAATCTTCTGAACAGACAATATCAACCTGCCATTGCATGGTGGGCAGCAAGGGACAGTGATTTCATCAATTCCGCAGGTTTGAGAGGTACATTCATGATTGAATATAAATTTTAATTAAACTAAATAAGAATAATAACCTATCTTTGCCCAACTGTCTATTGTACTATGAAGAAAAAGCATCATCATAAAAAAAAGCCGGGTTTCTTTAAAAAGTGGTCTGCTAAGCTCCACCTCTGGTTTGGGCTGGGAATTGGATTTCTGATCTTCATTATTTCTATTACCGGCGCATTGTATGTCTTTAAAGATGAAGTAGAAAATTTCACCCGGAAAGATGTCATTTACCATAACGAGCAGAATATTGAGCAAAAGCAGATCCTTCCGATCAGAGTAATGGAGAAGGCCGTTGCAGATCAGGTACAGGAAAAATACCCGGTCCATTGGGTCAATATTCCTATTGACAAGAAAATGTCTTATATGTTCTTCTGGTATGAGCATAATACAAAAGCATGGAATTACTTTGATGAATTCCCGGTGTACAAACAGGCCTATGTGAATCCTTATACCGGAAAAGTCCTGAGGGTTTATGATGAAAAGAACGGCTTTTTCAATATTGTAAAGATGATCCACTGGAGCTTTCTTCTGAAGCAGGACTGGGGAACTTATGTAGTGGGAATACCGGTGATCATTTTTGTGATCATGCTGATTACAGGAATCGTTTTATGGTGGCCTAAAAACAAAGCGGCAAGGAAACAGCGTTTTTCATTTAAATGGAAAAATATCAAAAGCTGGAAAAGAAAGAACTACGACCTTCACAATGTATTAGGCTTTTATGCTTCCATCTTTGCTCTGATCTTTTCTGTCACAGGGCTTTTCTATGCTTTCTTTGTGGTGCAGGCAATGATCTATGTGATCTTCTCGGGCGGAGAAACCCAATACCCTGACTTCTCCCACATCAAAACAAAAGCTCCTGTAGAATTGAGAACAGAAAGGACTCTTGACAAAATCATCAATACGGTCAAACAAAAGTATCCGGACTCTTACGGTTTTGCAATCGACCTTGGACACGAACATATGGATGATCATGAACATCCCAACTTTGAAGTTTATGTAAAACACCTCACCTATTCTTACCACAAGAGCAGCAGCCTTATTTTTGATGAAAATTCGGGAGACCTGCTTCATACTCATGATCCGAAAGATAAAAATTTCGGAGAAAAAGTGGTTAATGCCAATTATGATATTCACGTAGGGGCTATTTTAGGTCTTCCTACCAAGATCATTGCTTTTATAGTAAGTCTTATCTGCGCTTCTCTTCCGGTAACCGGATTTATGATCTGGTGGGGCAGAAGAAAGAAAAAAGCGTTAAAAACAGCTTAAACCTTAAATAAAACTCAGTTAATAATCCATTAATACAATCTTTTTTATAATTTTAGACCTTAGAATTTAATAATAGAATGTCATTAATAGATTTATCAAAACAAGTTGCCCTTGGAGTTGACATCGGCGGAACCAATACAAAATTCGGAATTGTAAACCACCGTGGAGAAGTTCTGGATAAAGGAAATCTGAAAACAGATGCCTATGACAGAGTAGAAGATTTCATCGATGCTTTGTATGAAAATGTATATCCTTTGATGGAAAAACACGGAACAGAAAAGCACTTTGACGGAATCGGAGTAGGCGCACCCAATGCCAACTATTACAAAGGAACCATAGAGCTGGCTCCTAACCTGCCATGGAAAGGAGTTATTCCTTTTGCAGAGCTGATGACAGCCAAATTCAACCTACCTTGTACCGTGACTAATGATGCCAATGCGGCAGCTTTGGGAGAAATGCTTTTCGGTGCGGCAAGAGGAATGAAAGATTTCATCATGATCACTCTGGGAACCGGTGTAGGCAGCGGAATCATTGCCAACGGAAGCCTGATCTATGGACATGACGGTTTTGCCGGAGAACTGGGGCATACAATTGTAAAGCCAGGCGGAAGAAAACACTGGAGCACAGGATCTGAAGGAAGCCTGGAAGCTTATGCATCTGCTACAGGGATTACGATCACGGCCAAGAAAATGAGAGCAGAGTTCCCGGAATCTATGCTGAACCAATACCCTGAAGATGCAATCAACTCTAAAACGGTGTATGAATGTGCCATGCAGGACGATCCTATTGCCAAAGAGGTTTTCAGATATACAGGACAAAAGCTGGGCGAAGCATTGGCCAATTTTGTGATGTTCTCTTCACCGGAAGCTATTCTTTTATTTGGCGGAGTGATCAAGGCCGGAGATTTTATCTTAAAGCCTGCTAAACTTCATATGGAAAGAAACCTTCTTCCGATCTTCAGAAATAAAGTAAAACTGGTATTCAGTGAACTGGACGAAGCTGATGCTGCCATTCTTGGGGCGAGTGCTTTGGTCTGGGAAAAATAACTGGACCACTGATTATAACAAAAGCTATCTCGTTGAGGTAGCTTTTTATTTTATAAATCTAGTATGGTCGCCACTATGCACTCAGTTCTTTTTATTCATGTCTTTAATACCGCAAAAGAGTCCAGTACGCCCGCTCATCATTAGTATTATCTATGAAAACAATTCATTGCTTTCGTATTAAAATCCATGAAGTTTTTCTTATTTTTGATCAGCATTTGGAGCAAAAAAAATGCTGTAAACAATATAATTACCCAAAAATGGACAACAATAATTTAGAACAGATCACCTTCGGAGGCGGATGTTTCTGGTGTGTGGAAAGCTGTTTCAATTTGCTCAAGGGCGTAAAATCTGCCATTTCAGGCTATTCAGGCGGACACAAAGATAATCCGACCTATCAGGAAGTATGTACAGGAGAAACCGGACATGCGGAAGTAGTACAGATCACTTATGATCCGGCCATTATTTCCTATGAACAACTGATGGATGTATTTTTTTTCCTGCACGATCCTACGCAACTGAACAGACAGGGCAATGATATCGGAACCCAATACCGCTCCGTTATTTACTATAAAGACGATACCGAAAAAGCCAAAGCTGAAGAAGCCATCAAAACCTCCCAGGAATCAGGCAGATGGGCAGGAACTTATGTGACAGAATTAACGAAATTCGACAAATTCTGGCCTGCAGAGCAATATCATCAGGGATACTATAACGAAAACCCAACCCAGCCTTATTGCAGCGCTGTTGTGGGACCTAAAATCCAAAAATTTAAAAAGCATTTCGGAGAACTTGGAATGCTGAATGCATAATAATATGAGCGGAGAGAGATCTTCGCTTTTTTTATGCCATTAATCTAGCTGTAAGAAACAAAGTAAACTACTCCTCAACTTCTATAGAATCTTTATGCTTACCTGCATATTTATAAATAATAAGCGAGGTTACCTTTCTCAGCTCCTTACCATTATCAGGATCAATTCCATCATCCGTAAAGAACTCAACTCCATTATTATATTTTGAGTACCAGATCTTTCCAAGAGCATTCACATCAGTTAAAGTATCCTTTCTCATAATCCTCCTGAAGTGTTTAAGTTTATGAGAATTCATTGCAACAACGTCAATTCCTGGACTTATAAAAATACTATCTGTTCCAATATATCTTTCCCCATTCCAATACATATACTTTTTTTCCACCATCGATGTCATCGTTGACATAAAGCCCAAAGAAGAAGAATAATTGCTATTTATTTTCTTATTCCCGGAAAAAAGTACATTCCCTGTAACAAGACATACGAGAAAAGCTATTTCTAGAATACCCAGACCATTTTGCTTGATAAAGTCAGGCATTTTAAAATGCTGTTCATTGGTAATATTGATGTTTAATTTCGAAAACTTTTCAGACAAAGATTCTTCATCTTCATCAACGGTAATTTTAATGGTTGTTTTATTGGTATCCTCTTCCTGCTTAACAAATGTTCTGGAAAAGTCCAGAAAATCTTTGTAACCTACATAACGGCTCAATGTATTTAATACGGCCGTGTCAATGTTAATTTCTTTATCATTTACTATATAAGCATCATAATATCTCACAAGAGTTTTATCTGCGATAATGAACTTAAAAGTCTCTTCAAAATGAATGCTTAAAAAAAGAGCTATAGCACTTTTCGCAGTCTTTGCTGACTCCAATTTGCCTCGTTCAAATACCTCATGAATTAGTAGTTTTTTTTTGGACATATATAGTTTTTTCAGTCTTTACAAAATAGATGTTTTTCAATCATACCACATTACGGATTCCCATAAAGCTTCCACTGTCCATTCCGTGTCCATAGATGTCCAGAACATGTCTAACACCTGCCTCATGTTTTGTCGCATCTTTGCTTCAGAAATCAGTGACAAACAAAACATTACAAAAACAAATTTACAAAACTGATTTCAAAAATCACCAGATAAAACGGAGGAAAACTCCGGGTTGGGAAGCAGATGTTTCTCCTCCGTTTTTGATGGTTCACTTCCCAAAAATTTAGAAGCGCTTCAAATTTTTTAATCGTGTAGCTCTACCTGTGATCGGTTTCACTGGCAACTACAGAAATGCCCAAATTTTAAATTTTACGGAAATGATAGAGTTCATTCTAATGCTACTAGGTTTAGCGTTTTCAAATAATACCAATACAGTAACAACATGTAATAACAACCAGACACCAGATATCGTACAGGTACAAAGCGGACCTGCTGATCCGGGAGGTTCAACAGGTGGAGATACCGGAGGAGAAACAACACCACTCCCTCCTAAAAAATAAATATCAAAAGGGCGAAACTAGTGTTTCGCTCTTTTATTAACTGTATAGGGCAGAATTACAAAATTCTTTCATAATTTTATAAAAACTCATCTTTGTGAAATCTGCCATACTCATTTTATTATCACTTTTTGGAATACTATTATCCTGTACTCACAAAAAACAAAATTCTAAATTAATAAATCAAGAATATGATAAAGCTTATGATTTTAATCTTTTAAATATCTCTGATAGTGCATACATATACTATGGTAAGGCACTTGACATATTTGAAAAAAATGAAGATAATTTTGGACAAGCAAAGTGTCTTGTAGCTATGGCTAAAATTTTAACAGAAAAAGGCAATTATTTCAAAAGTCAAGATTTTTCATTTAAAGCCAATCTGTTATTTAATAAAGAAGATACCGCTCAATATTATCACATCTCTGATAATTTCAATAATTTAGGCATGATAAATAATAATTTAAAAAAATATCATGAAGCTAAAGATTATTATAATTCTGCACTTAAATATTCAGAAGATGAAATTTCCCAAATAACAATTATAAAGAATCTTGCAACAATATATAAAGAAGAAAAGAAATATTCTCAAGCAATAAAAGCATATGACAGTATACTTCCTATCGCAAAAAGAATTAATGAAAAAGTTTATGCCAGACTTTTATCCAATCTATCAAATGTAACATGGCTAAATGATTCCAGTTATGATCCTGAACCTGTTCAATTATTAGCATTAAAAATACAGCAAAAGATTGATGATAAAATGGGCCAAAACGCTAGTTATGCTCATCTCGCAAATTACTTTAAGAACAAAGACACCCAAAAAGCTTTACTGTATGCACATACAATGTACAATGTTGCTAAAGAAGTTAAAAGTGTTGATGATGAAATAGAGGCATTGCAAAAAATTACTGCTCTTGATTCTAAAAATTATCTTACAAATTTCAATCAATATATCTCATTGAGAGATAGTGTACAAACTGCAAGAAATATTGATAACGATAAATTTGCTGCAATTGTTTATGGCGTTGAGGAAACAAAGACACAAAATGCAAAAAACAAAACACAGATTCAAAGACAGTATTTCCTCCTCGGTATATTGATTTTACTTATTATTATTACTACTATTGAATACAGAAAAAGGCAAAAAAAGCTTCAACAAGAAAAAGAAATCGAAGTAAAAAACACCCAGCTCAAACTCTCCAAAAAAGTTCATGACGTAGTAGCCAACGGCATTTATCAGGTGATGACCAAAATTGAAAATCAGGAACATTTTGATAAGGAAGAAGCACTCGACGAACTGGAATTTGTCTACGAAAAATCCAGGGATATTTCTTATGAAAAACCTGATGCTAAGGATACTGCAGAATTTAATAAAAAAATATCCGGTCTTGTTGCTTCTTTTAATAACAATATTGTAAAAACTTATCTTGCAGGAAATGATCAGAATATTTGGTACGGAGTAAATGACTCTACCCAAAACGAGATCTATCAGGTAATCCGTGAGCTGCTGGTGAATATGAAAAAGCATAGCCAGGCCAGCCTTGTAGCTTTTAAGTTTGAAAGAAAGGATGATATGATACATATTCAGTATACCGATAATGGAATTGGTATTCAGGATGAAATTTCTTACAATAATGGGTTGAGAAATACGGTTTCCCGTATTGAAATCATTCACGGACAGATTATTTTTGATACCCAAACCGAAAAGGGACTGAAGATTTATATTTCATTTCCAGCACCTTAAAAAGAAAAAAAATGTTCAAAAAAATTTTAATAGCCGAAGACCACGAAAGCAGTAGCATTTCTGTACAAAAAACATTAGAAGATCTTAATATTCCTCATGCAGACTACGTTTATTACTGTGATGATGCATTAGCCAAAATTCAGAAGTCCATCCGGGAGAAAGAGTATTATGATCTTTTGATTACCGATCTTTCTTTTGAAGAAGATCACCATGAGCAGGAGATTAAAGACGGCAAGAAACTGATTCAAGCCATCAAAGAAATACAACCTTCTCTTAAAACCATTGTATTTTCTTCTGAGCACAGATCGGGAGTGATAGATTCTCTTTTTAAAGAATATGAAATTAATGGTTTCGTACGTAAGGCAAGACATGATTCCAAAGAACTGAAAAAAGCAATAGCATCAGTCTACGAGAATAAAAACTATCTGTCTCTTGATCTGAAACAGGTGGTAAAACAACTGAACAGCTATGAATTCACAGATTATGACATTACATTGATCTCTCTGCTTGCCCAAGGAGTTCTTCAAAAAAACATTCCGGTCTATCTTCAAAACAACAATATAAAACCCAATAGTCTAAGCAGCGTAGAAAAAAGGCTGAACAGTATGAAAGAAGAACTTCAGATCACCAGTAATGAACAGCTTATTGCCTTTTGCAAAGATTTGGGGATTATTTAGAGAATTGTTTTATGGTTTCCCGTAAGGATTAGATTTTAAAGAGCGATACTTTTGGAATGTAAATAAAAATAACCATATGGCTGTATTTGCAATTCCTAATCCAAAGAAAATATTATCTGTTGACTTTCCTATTGATAAAGTTCGAGAAAGTGTAAAAAATATTTCTGTGCTGAGCTCAAAGTATAAATTCAATTCAAGTAATGAAATTTTTAATCAATACACCTATGAATCTTACGAGTTTTTAAGTCTTGGTGTTTATATAGATATCAATTTAAATTCTGTCACAGATCATAAAACTGAAATTACCATTGAAATCAGACGAAAACTAGGAACGTTTAATGAATCTCATGAGGTAACTCATGCCAATAATCATATTGTAAACATTATAAATTATATCGCACAATTAACTGCGATGACCTCTGATGAAATCAATTCTTTAAAAATAAGAGAACAAGGAACAAAAAACTTACCTATACAAATAAAAAGTAAAAAAGATAAAAATACCGCAAGTATCTTAGCTTTTTTACTTGGAGGGTTTGGTATCCACAGATTCTATTTGGGCCAAACGGTCTTGGGTTGCATATATCTTTTATTTTGCTGGACATTTATTCCTGTATTTATCGCTCTTATAGATTTCTTCATATTCATTTTTATGTCCCAAAATAAATTTGATTTAAAATATAATCACTAATCATTACCATGAGAATTATACCATATAACTAAAACAATCATTATGAAAAAACTACTATTCACAAGTCTTCTGGGACTGGGATTATTATTACCAGCAAACTTTTCTGCCACTGCAAGTAACAACTCTTCTACAAAAGAATTATCCACAAAAAAGCCTAAGAAAGGTAAGAGCAAATCGAGTAAGAAAAGTAAGTCAGGCAGGACTTATAATTCAAGATCATATTCACAAAGCAAAGGATGTACTTATAATGGCCAACAATTATATGTTGGATCCAGAGGTGGGTGTTATTACTATGCGGGAAGTAGTAAACAATATGTGGACAGATCATACTGTTCAGGCTGTAATTAAAAAAACACTTCATATATATTATATTATTAAAAGCGAAGAAAATTTCTTCGCTTTTTTGTATTTTCGAAACTCTAGATTTAAAACTAATACTATGATCCAATTTATTTTAATGTTGTTTACTCTGACATTTTCTAACAACAACGTAAGTACAATTACTACTGATTCAAAAGAACAGGAAACAATTAATATTATACGTAATGATGGACCTGTAGGAGGAAACTCCGGGCAGACACCTCCCCCATTAGTCAATCCATAATAATCTCATTAAAAAAGGTATCCCATCCAGGATACCTTTCTTTATTTTCTAATCATCTCCGTATGCGGAATATCGTCTTCCAGATATTTCTTTCCGGTATCTTCAAAGCCGAAGCCTCCATAGAATCTCAACAGATAATCCTGCGCAGAAATTCTGATTTCAGGAGTATGAAAACGGTTTTCGATCGTTTCCACGGCATATTGAATCAGTAATTTACCTAAGCTTTTACCTCTTGCCTGCTCTGTGGTAAGAACCCTTCCGATAGAAGTTTCCTCATATTTTATGCCTTTATCAAAAATACGACAGTAGGCTAAAACCTGCCCGTCTTCTTCAGCCCAGATATGGACTGCTTTCTGATCATAATTATCCAGATCCGGATAAGGACAGTTCTGCTCAATAACGAAAACATCTATACGAGCCTTCAATACAGCATACAATTCAGGAACGGTAAACTCGTCAAACGTTTTGATTTTCCAGACAATATTACTCATCGAAGCTTATATTATTATTCGTTAAGAAATCATTGGTCTTTTGTATAAAATCCAGGATCTTGTCTCCACCTTCTTTCTTTTCTGCTGAAGTGATATAAAGTTCCGGCAGATCTTCCCATGTCTTATGAAGCTCAGCCTTATAATCTTCCACATTTTTAACGATAGCCCCCGGTTTTAGCTTATCTGATTTTGTAAAGACAATTGAAAACGGGATCCCGCTTTCCCCACACCACTGGATAAACTCCAGGTCGATCTTCTGTGGGTTGTGTCTTATGTCTACCAAAACAAAAAGATTCACCAGATTCCTTCTGTTCAGAATATAATTCGTGATGAGCTTTTCAAAATCTTTTCGCTGAACCTTGGAAACCTTTGCATATCCATAACCCGGCAAATCGGTAAGATACCAGTTTTCATTCACCAGAAAATGATTGATCAGCTGGGTCTTTCCCGGGGTCTGTGAAGTTTTGGCCAGATCTTTATGATTCATCATCGCATTGATCAGGGATGACTTTCCTACATTGGATCTTCCGATAAAAGCATACTCAGGAATATTCGGGTCAGGACACTCCTGCCACTTTCCACTGCTCTTTACAAACTCTGCTGTCTTAATAACCATTTTTTTGAATGTATTTTAGAAAAATAAACCACTAAGAAAAGCTCTTAATGGTTATTTATTATGTTTTTAAACTTTATCTTTTAGCCAGCTGTACAGAATTTCATTGAATTCGTCCGGCTTTTCCATCATAGCAGCATGACCACAGTGATCAATCCAGAACAGATCTGAATTCGGGATAAACTTATGCATATCTTCCGCTACTTCCGGAGGAGTTACATTGTCCTGTTTTCCCCAGATCAGACAGGTAGGTGTTACAATCTTGGGAAGATCGTTCAGCATATTGTGTTTGATGGCACTTCTTGCCAGCATTACTGTTTTTATTCCTTTCATTCTGTCGTTGACCACGGCAAAAACTTCATCCACAAGATCTTCAGTAGCTACTTTAGGGTCATAAAAAACCTCTTCCGTTTTCTTTCTGATATAGGATCTGTCGTTCTTTCTTGGGAAACTGTCTCCGAAGGTTCTCTCATACAATCCGGAACTCCCTGTCAGAACAAGATTTTTTACCAGGTCCGGTCTGGCCAAGGTCAGGATGAGTCCTATATGTCCGCCCATCGAGTTTCCTACGATAGTGACAGGTCCTGAAATATGACTTTCTATAAACTTGATAATATATTTTGCGAGAGTGGTAAGATTCGTATTGAGTACCGGCAGATCGTAGATCGGCAGCTGAGGAACAAACACTTTGAACCCCTTATCCGAAAAAAAATCTACCATTTTATCGAAATTGCTCAATCCACCCATTAACCCGTGCAACAGCACTAATGGATGTCCTTCCCCCGCCTCTACATAGGAATATTTCTTTTCTTTTTTTGTACTAAATATCATAAATCGCCTTAATAAAGCCCTGCAAAAATACAAATTAAACCTCAAAAATATTTTGATTATCCTAATTTAAGATAAAAATAATACAATATTCCCCTTTTTAACTTTTTTTTTAAAAACCGCTTTATTATGGCTTAAATAACAGTTTTAACAAATGTCTACATATCAGCAAATTACATTCCTGAAACTCAATCTTTAATAAAACTTATTAACATTGAGTCAAAAAGTGGGAAAAAGTGGGAAATTTTGGAAATTATTATATAAATTTGTCCCAAATGAAAAATTTCATTGGAACATATGAGTGTAAAATTGACGACAAAGGCCGCTTAAAAGTTCCTTCCTCTCTGATCAAGCAGATGGAGAACTTCGACGATAAGGCGTTTGTAGTCAAAAGATCTGTGTTCCAACCTTGTCTGGAAGTCTACCCTATGAATGCATGGGATAAACTGATGGGCAAAATTAATAAACTGAACAGATTCATAAAAAAGAATGCTGATTTCATACGAATGTTTACGGCAGGAGTAAAAACAGTAGAGTTGGATAATGCGGGAAGATTACAGATCTCCAAAGACCTGACGAATTTCGCAAGCCTGCAGAAAGACATTGTGATCACCAGTGCAGGAGAACTTTTCGAGATCTGGGATAAAGATGCCTATGAAAAGGTTATTTCCACCAACGAAACTGATTTTGCAAGTCTGGCCGAAGATGTAATGGGCTCTTTCGATGAAGAATAAACTGGATCGGTTGTTAATATATAAATATTAAATAAAAACACAATTAAGCATGTATCATAACCCCGTTTTGTTGAAGCAGAGTGTTGATGATTTGGTGACGAATCCTGACGGAATATATGTGGACTGCACCTTTGGAGGCGGAGGTCACTCAAGAGAAATCCTGAGCAGACTTTCAGACAAAGGAAAACTGTTCAGCTTTGACCAGGATCTGGATGCACTTAAAAATACAATTGATGATCCCAGATTTACATTGGTGAATCAGAATTTCAGATTTCTGGAAAACTCACTGCTGATGTACGGAATCAATCAGATTGACGGTGTTTTGGCTGACCTGGGCGTTTCGTCCCATCAGTTTGACGAGGCAGACAGAGGATTCTCTACCAGAAGCAATGCTCCTCTGGACATGAGAATGAATGTGATGCAGAATCTGGATGCAAAAAGAGTGATCAATGAATATGGAGAGGAAGAACTTGCAGACATCTTTTACCACTACGGAGAATTAAGGGAAGCAAGAAAACTGGCCAGAGAGATTGTTCACCACAGGAAAACAAAAAGCATAGAGACCACTGAGGATCTGAAAAAGCTTTTCAGCTATATTCCGCCTCACAAAGTGAATAAATTCTATGCCCAGCTCTTCCAGGCCGTGAGAATTGAAGTCAACCAGGAACTGGAGGTATTAAAAGAAATGCTGGTTCAGGCTTATAATGTTTTAAAACCGGAAGGAAGACTGGTAGTGATTTCTTACCATTCTTTAGAAGACCGTCTTGTAAAAAGATTCCTGAAAAACGGAATGTTCGAAGGAGAACCGGAAAGAGATATCTACGGAAATTATAAAAAAGCATTCGAACTGGTAAAGAGTAAAGCGATCATTCCTGATGATAAGGAAATCGAAGAAAACTCAAGAGCAAGAAGTGCTAAAATGAGAACAGGAATAAAAGTTTAAAAGTGAATGTATCAATCATCAAAAGTGAATTATTTCACAGCACACAATTGATCATTGACACAAAGTAAGTTCACTGCGAAGCAAACTGACATAATAAATTGGCAAAGAGAACAACAAATCGCCCCCAGAAAAGACTCACTTTTATAGACATTATAAAAGGAAACTTTCTGAATCGTGATGAGATCAAAATACATTACAAGTATTTCCTCCTGTTGTTTGTCCTGATGATGGCCATGATTTATACCAACCATCTCGTCAATAAAAAAATTAAAATTGTTAACGCCTTAAAGGAAGAAACAGAAGAATACAAATCGAGAAATGCTTACGCCCAGAGTAAGCTGATCAAAGTAAAAATGGAATCAGAGCTGGGGAAAGAGGTCGCCCGGGATTCATTGATGACCCTGGAAAACCACCCTCACAAATTGCTAATAAAACTGGACAGTACAGATGCAAAAGCAAAATGAATACGACAATAAACGTAAAAAAACGTTACGATGGGGCTACCTCTTTGCAGTGGTAGCTTTGTGCGTGTTTGTAATGTTCTTGGCAAGGATTGTTATCCTTCAGAATACCAACGTTCAGGAGATCAAAGACGATTACATCAATAAAAACTACCGGGAGGCTACTTTAAAAGCGGCCCGCGGGAACCTGTTTGCTTCTGACGGTTCCATTCTCGCCACCACCGTAATGCGCTATGACATCTATCTGGATTTCAAAACAATGAAAGATACGGTGTACACCAATAATATCGGAGCTCTTACTGATTCTTTAAGCAAAATGTTCGGGAAACCAAGAAGTGAATTCAGACAGAAGTTTGACGAACAGAAGAAAAAGAAAAACCAGTATTACACGCTGGTAAAAGGACTTGATTTTGACCAATATGACAGGATAAGAAAATTTCCGATCTTCAAAAGAGGTAAAAATAAAGGAGGTTTCATCGTAGACAGAAACTATAAAAGAGAACTGGCCACTTCAGAAATCGGAGCCGGAACCATCGGAATGGACAACGGAGAGCTTAAGTCCGGTCTTGAAGGAGCATTCTCAAAATACCTGACAGGAACTGACGGGAAAAGACTGGAACAGAGAATCAACTCTTCCCAATGGAAACCGATCGACTTCTGGAAAGTTCAGGAACCTGTAGATGGAGAAGACGTTTATACAACCTTAGACCTTAGAATTCAGGATATTGCCCATTCCGCACTGGAGAAGCAGCTTACTCATTATGAAGCAAAACATGGCACCGTAATCGTCATGGAAGTTGAAACAGGAAAAGTACGTGCACTGGTGAATTTAAGAAGAACAGAATCAGGAGATTATGAAGACTCTTACAACTATGCATTAAAAGATAATATCGAGCCGGGATCTACGTTTAAAACCATTTCGTTGTTAGCAGCCATGGATGACGGATTCATCGATGAGAATACAACCGTAAATGTAGGAAACGGAGTCTGGACTTACGCAAAACAGAGAATCTCTGACGGACACGGCGGCGGAACTTATGACATCAGTGATGTTTTAGCCAAATCCAGTAACGTGGGAACCGCTAAACTTATTACTAAGTATTATGCTGAAAAGCCGCAGATCTTCCTTGACCATCTGAAACGCTGGAAACTGTTTGATAAAATGGATATCGAGCTTCCCGGAATTACGAAACCAAAAATCGTAACCCCGGAAAATAAAAGATGGAATGCCGCAACATTAGCCTCCATCTCTTATGGATACTCTTCAAACATCAACCTATTACAGCTGACCACATTCTACAATGGAGTTGCCAATGGTGGAAAAATGCTGAAACCGCTTTTCATTGACAAAATCCTGAAGGACGGAAAGGTAATGTATCAGTCAAAACCTGAAGTGCTCGTGAATAAGATGGCGTCAGAAAAAGCCATTAAAATGATGACCAGCGCCCTGACCAAAGCCGTAGAAAAAGGAACCGGACGAAGCATCTTCACCCCGAACCTGAAAATGGCCGGCAAAACAGGAACCGCAAGATTTGAATACTGGCTTCCCGGGCCTATGAAGTACAGAGCCTCATTCGCTGGATTCTATCCTGCAGATGCACCGAAGTACACCTGTTATGTAATGATAAGTGAACCCAATACATCAATAGGGTTTTATGGAGGACCTGTTTCAGCACCTGTATTTAAGGAAATCGCAGGAAAAACATTCCTGAAAACACCTCAGAATATTGAAAAAGAAATGCTGGTAGACAAAAAGGTAAACCTTAGTAAAATGGTGGAGCCTAACGTCAAAGTGGCGGTAAATGATAAACAGATGCCTAATGTCGTAGGATTAATCGGTAAAAACGTGATCCCGCAATTGGAAAACTTAGGGTACCGTGTCGATTATAAAGGAGTGGGAAGAATCAAAGAACAGTTCCCGCTGGAAGGCACTACGATCAGCAAGAATCAGAGAATATATTTATCTCTGCAGAATTAGAAAAAACCAGTTCCGAAGGGACGATTTAAAAAAGATAGGATAAAGTCCTGTTGATAAAAATGATTATAACAGAATTAGTAAACAGAATTCCGGTAGTAGAAATCCACGGTGACAACAACCGTGAAGTAAGCGAACTGGTATTCGACAGCAGAAAAGTTACAGAAAACTCTCTTTACATCGCTATAAGAGGTACAGTAGTGGACGGGCATTCGTTCATTGCATCTTCCATTGAAAAAGGAGCAACCACAATTGTTTGTGAAGAATTCCCTGAAACACTGGCAGAACACGTTACTTATATCAAAGTTAAAGACTCCGCTAAAGCATTGGGGCATCTTGCTTCTAACTTCTATGGAAATCCGTCTAGAAAATTAAAACTGATCGGAGTTACAGGAACAAACGGAAAAACCTCTGTTTCTACTCTTCTTTTTGATGTTTTCAGAAATTTAGGATATGATTCTGCTCTGTTATCAACCGTTGAAATCAGAATTGGAGAAGAAATTATTCCGGCAACCCACACCACTCCGGATGTAATTACCATCAACAAAATATTGGCGGAAGCAGTGGAGAAAGGATGCGAATTTGCTTTCATGGAAGTAAGTTCTCACGGAATCGCTCAAAACAGAATTGAGGGCCTTCATTTCAAAGTAGCAGGCTTTACCAACCTTACCCATGATCATTTAGATTATCATAAAACCTTCGAAGAATATCTGAAAACGAAAAAAAGATTCTTCGATGAGCTTGAAGATACCGCTATTGCCATCACCAATGTAGATGATAAGAACGGCAATGTCATGCTTCAGAACACTAAGGCAAAAAAGAAGTCTTATGCTTTGAAAACAATGGCAGACTACCACGGAAAATTATTGGAAGTGGATTTCAACGGTATGCTGCTGAACTTCAACGGAAAAGAATTCTGGACGACACTGACAGGAAAGTTCAATGTGTACAATCTATTGCTTGTATTCGGAATTGCTGCTGAACTCGGTTTTGAACAGGATGAAATTCTTCAGGCTGTCAGCAAATTAAAAAGAGTGAACGGAAGATTTGAAACATTCAAATCGGATGGTGGAATTTTCTTTATCGTAGACTACGCCCACACTCCGGATGCTTTAGAAAACATCCTGGACAGCATCAACGATATCAGAACAAAAAATGAGAGACTGATCACCGTTTTCGGTTGCGGAGGAGACAGAGACCACTCCAAAAGACCGGAAATGGGAAATATTGCCACTAAAAAATCAACATTGGCAATCATCACATCAGATAACCCGAGAACAGAAGACCCGGGACAGATTATCAAAGAAATTGAAGCAGGAGTTGAACCACAAAACTTCAGCAAATACACTTCAATTCCGGATAGAAAAGAAGCCATCAAAATGGCCATCAGGTTCGCAGAACCCAAAGATATTGTTTTAGTTGCCGGAAAAGGCCACGAAACGTATCAGGAGATCAATGGTGTAAAACATCATTTTGACGACAAAGAAGTGATTAATGAGCTTTGGAAATTAATGTCCAAATAGATTAAAGATTAAACTCATTTAAAAATTTAAAAATTTGATAATGACGAAGAATTTTGAAGATTTCCCGGTATATATCAAAAGTTTAGATCTTATTCAAAAAGTGTATGAGTTTCTTCAAAATCCAGGTTTTAAAAAAGAATTTGAATTTAATAACCAGATAAAAAGAGCGAGTTTTTCAATTAGCAACAATATTGCGGAAGGCTCAGAATATAATAATAACAGACAATTTATTAGATATTTAAAAATTGCAAAAGGCAGCTGTGCAGAAGTAAAAAGTATGCTGATTGTAAGTAAAAGATTAAAATTAGGTGACGAAAATAAAGCTGAAGAAATCATTACCCTTTCAAGAGAATTTTCTTCAAACATATCAAACTTTATTAAGTATTTAAGTGAAAATATTGAGAAGCCCAATCTTTAAATCTTTAAATAAATTAAATTTTTAAATAATAAAAAAACAGAAACATGCTATACTATCTATACGAATATCTGACCAGCCATGGCATCCATGTTCCGGGATTAGGAATGTTGAAATACATTTCCTTCCGTGCCGGGATGGCAGTATTGCTCTCACTGATCATTGCTCTTGTTTACGGAAAAAGAGTGATCAACTACCTGAGAACAAAACAAATGGGAGAACTGGTACGTGACCTTGGACTTGATGGGCAGAAACAGAAAGAAGGAACTCCTACCATGGGAGGACTCATCATCATTCTGGCAACCATTATTCCGGTATTGCTGTTTACAAGAATTACCAATGTATATATTGTCCTGCTGCTGGTTTCAATGTTCTGGATGGGAGCTATTGGTTTCCTTGATGATTATTTAAAGAAAATCAAAAAAAATAAAGACGGCTTAAGTGGGAAATTCAAAATCGTAGGCCAGGTAGGATTAGGGTTAATTGTAGGAGTTACAATGTATTTCCACCCGGACATTACAGTAAAAAGAAAATATGCAGATGCCAAAGTGGTGAACAGAAACAATGTGGAGCAGAACTTCATGCCTACAGAAAAAATTACGGTTTCCACCGTTCCTTTTGCAAAGAATAATGAATTCGACTATAGCGGAATTTTATTCTGGATGAACGATAAAGATGCCCATGAGTGGGCATGGATTGTCTTTATCCCTATTGTAATTTTCATTGTAACAGCCGTTTCGAACGGAGCCAATATTACCGACGGGATTGATGGCCTCGCAGCAGGAACCAGTGCCATTATACTGCTCACGCTGGCCCTTTTCGCTTACCTTTCCGGGAACATCATCTTTGCAGATTACCTCAATATCATGTTCCTTCCGAATATGGGAGAAACCACCATATTTGCAGTAGCCATGGTAGGTGCCGTTATAGGCTTCTTCTGGTACAATACCTATCCTGCACAGGTTTTCATGGGAGATACCGGAAGCTTAATGCTGGGAGGGGTAATTGCCGTTTTAGCTATTATTTTAAGAAAAGAATTACTGATTCCCGTGTTATGCGGAATCTTCCTGATTGAAAACCTTTCTGTAATGCTTCAGGTGATTGTTTTCAAATACAGAAAAAGAAAATACGGGTTGGAATATGCCCAAAACAACAGACTTTTTAAAATGTCCCCGTTACACCACCATTATCAGAAAGAAGGCTTTCACGAAAGTAAAATCGTGAACAGGATGATCATCATCGGCGTAATACTGGCAATTGTATGTCTGATCACATTAAAAATGAGATAAAAAATCAATTTAAAAATTAAAAGATTCAAACATTGAACATTTTTTAATCGTTAAATCTTTTAATCATTAAATCAAAATAATATGAAAATAGTTGTTTTAGGAGGTGGAGAAAGCGGATGCGGTGCTGCTTATTTGGCTAAAAAGAAAGGTCTGGAAGTATTTCTTTCAGATAAAGGAGCCATTAAGGATAACTATAAGCAGTTTCTTACCGATAATGAAATTGAATTTGAAGAGGGAAACCACGATGAAGAAAGAATTTTAAATGCAGACTGGATCGTAAAAAGCCCGGGAATTCCGAAAAAGGCAGAAATCATCCATAAAATTCATGACAAAGGAATAAGACTTTCCTCTGAAATTGAATTTGCCTCAGAATTTACAGATGCCAAGATCATTGCCATTACCGGAAGCAACGGAAAAACAACAACAACCTCACTGATCTACTATATCCTTAAAAATGACGGATTGAATGTAGGTTTGGGCGGAAATATCGGGTATAGTTTTGCCAGACAGGTTGCTGATGAAAACCATGAATATTATGTACTGGAAGTAAGCTCTTTCCAGTTGGATGATATTCAGAACTTCAGACCGTATATTTCTTTATTGTTAAATCTGTCTCAGGATCACCTGGATCAGTACAATTACAACTATGAAGAATATGCGCTGGCAAAATTCAGAATCACTGAAAATCAGGAAAACGACAATTTCTTCATCTATAACAAAGATGATGAAATGAGCAAAAACCTTCTCGAAAAACTTGAGATAAAAGCGAAAATGATCCCTTTCTCTACAAAAGAAAAACTGTCTGAGGGAGGTTACATGGAAGATGATAAAATTGTGGTGAAAGTGAAAGATGAGTTCTCAATGAAAGTTGATGAATTATCCCTTCTCGGAAACCATAATGTAGCCAATAGCCTGGCCGCTTCCATAGCAGGTAAAATACTGAAGATCAACAATGAAAGTATCAGACATTCATTAATGACCTTCCAGGCCGTAGAACACAGATTGGAATTTGTAACTGAAATTGACAGTGTAAAATACATCAACGACAGTAAAGCGACCAACGTGAACGCCACCTATTATGCTTTAGAGAGCATGAAAACTCCAACCGTATGGATCGTTGGAGGACTGGATAAAGGTAATGACTACACCGAAATTGAAGATTTAGTCAAAAGAAAAGTAAAGGCAATTGTATGCCTTGGGGTTGACAACAAAAAGATCATAGATTTCTTTAAAGACAAAAAAGAGTTTATTTATGATACTTCAAGCATGGAAGAAGCCGTGAAAATTTCAAAATCACTGGCCAAAAAAGGAGACACCGTTCTTCTCTCACCATGCTGCGCAAGCTTTGATTTATTCAAAAGCTATGAAGACAGAGGACGCCAGTTTAAAGAACAGGTATTAAAAGCCAATGGCCATTAGCCGGAAGCCAATAGCATTACATATGGACGAACAGAACACAGAAAGCAGATTTGAATTTCTAAAGGGCGATAAAGTACTTTGGATGGTCATTCTTGTGATCTCCATTTTCTCTATTTTCCCTGTTTACTCTGCAAGTTCAAATCTCGAATACATTGTCAATAACGGGACCACTACAGGCCACGTTATCAAACATATGTTCTTTGTAGTCTTAGGATTAGCCATTATGAGACTTGTAGGAACTATAAAATATGAATACATCGGAAAACTCAGCAGTATACTGCTCGGGTTAATGATTGTTCTGTTGATAGTTACCATGTTTACCGGTCAGACCATTGACGGGGCCAGTGCTTCCCGATGGCTGAAAATCCCGGGAACACCCATTTCATTCCAGCCATCATCATTTGCCTTCCTGATGCTGATCATCTACCTGTGCAGATACCTGACCAAAAAGATCACACGAGAAAGACTGCCTATAGAGAATATTATGTATATTTTCGGGCCAATCCTTCTTGTATTTGTATTGGTGGCAAAAGATAACGGTTCTACGGCATTAATGATCCTTATGGTTTCAGTGATCGTCCTCATTATCGGTCAGCTTCACTGGAAATACATTGCAGGATTTATTTCCGCCTCTTTTGTTGCCATTGTCCTCTTCCTTCTGATTGCACTGAATACCAATATGATCGGCGGAAACCGTGTCCACACATGGATGAGCCGTATAGAAACCTTTACCTCCAGCAAAGCCAAAACGGCAGACGTTGATGACGAAAGCGTAAAAGCCAAAAATTATCAGGTAATGCAGGCAAAAGCAGCCATCGTACACGGTGGGATTACCGGAATGGGACCAGGAAAAAGTGCATTGAAACAAATGCTTCCACAATCCGCCTCCGACTTTATCTTCGCTGTTATTGTAGAGGAATATGGAGTAATAGGAGCCGCATTCCTGATCAGTTTATACCTGATCATGATGATACGGATTGTCATGATCGCCAGTAAAATGCCGGCGTTCTTCGGATCATTGCTCGTGCTCAGCCTCGGAGTCATGATCTTTATACAGTTATCCGTCAACATCGCTGTGGCAGTCAATCTGATCCCGGTAACAGGGCAGCCGCTGCCTCTGATAAGCTACGGGGGAACCTCCATGCTGGTCACCTACCTGCAGCTGGGAATTATTTTAAATATAAGCTCAAGAATTCAGATCTATGATGAAGAAGGAATGGGCAAAAAACAAAGTATAGCAGAAATAAACGATATCGCATAAACCAAAGAGTCCCAAAGGGACGATTTAACCCCAAATCGGACAAAGTCCTATTATTTAAAAAATGAACAAAAAACTAAAAATATTACTATCAGGCGGAGGAACAGGAGGACACATCTTTCCTGCCATCGCCATCGCAGATGAAATCAGAAAAAGATTTCCTGATGCAGAATTTTTGTTCATCGGAGCCAACGGAAAAATGGAAATGGAAAAAGTTCCGCAGGCAGGCTACAAAATAGAAGGAATCGATATCGCAGGAATCGACAGGGGAAATATGCTGTCTAACCTTGGATTACCTTTCAAAATTCTGAAAAGTTTATCCAGATCAAAGAAGATCATTAGAGACTTCGCTCCGGACTTTGCTGTAGGAACAGGGGGATTTGCCAGCGGACCCGCTTTGTATGAAGCAAGCAAGCTGGGGATTCCGATTTTCATTCAGGAACAGAATGCCCATGCAGGAGTAACCAATAAAATCTTAAGCAAGAAGGCCAAAGCCGTTTTTACAGCCTACCCGAAAGTAGAAGGCTTTCCTGCTGAAAAAATAAAATTCCTGGGAAATCCGATTCGTGAAAATATTATTTCAGGAATGCAGGAAACCGCTCAGGCAAAGGAAAAAATGGGATTAGACAAGGATAGGCTTACGATACTGTCCGTAGGAGGTTCTTTAGGTTCCCGAACTTTAAATAACGGTTGGAAAGAAAACCTTGAAAAACTAAAAGGAAAAGGCTATCAGCTGATCTGGCAAACCGGAAAGTTGGATTATAATGAATTATCCTCCAACCTTCAGCTTCCAGCCTCCATTCATCTTAAAGAATTCATCAAAGATATGGAGCTGGCCTATTCTGCAGCAGATATCATTGTTTCAAGAGCCGGAGCTATTGCTATTTCAGAATTGGCAGTGGCCCAAAAACCGGTTTTATTGGTTCCCTTCCCTTTTGCAGCGGAAGACCACCAAACCAAAAATGCCATGAACCTGGTTGAAAAAAATGCAGCCAGAATGGTAAAAGATTCTGAAATGCAGGACAAATTCTGGAATACCCTTTCAGAAATCTGCGAAAATGAAAATGTAAGAAAAGAAATGTCTGACAATCTTAAATATTTTGCCAAACCAAATGCCGCAAAAGAGATTGTAGATGAGATTTTTAAAGTAATAAAATAATGAAGAATTTAGAAACATATCAAAACTTTTACTTCGTTGGAATCGGAGGTATCGGAATGAGTGCCCTGGCACGCTATTTCAATGCATCCGGAAAAAAAGTATTGGGTTATGATAAAACCAACACCAAGCTTACTCAAAATCTGATGAATGAAGGTATTGATATTGTTTTCGAAGATACCATTGATGAAAAGATAACAGGTCTTCAGAAAGAAAATACACTGGTGATCTATACTCCGGCAATCAAAACACTTGGAATTTTAGATTACTTCAACCAAAACAGCTTTGAAGTTTTAAAAAGAGCTAAGGTTTTAGGGCTCATCACGGAAAATACAGACTGTATTGCCATTGCCGGAACCCATGGAAAGACAACAACGTCTACTCTTGTGGCGCATTTATGCAAGGAAGCAGATCTGCCATTCTCATGTTTTTTAGGCGGTATTTCTGAGAACTTCAAATCTAACTTTCTGTACAATGGCTCTACTTATTCCGTTGTAGAAGCAGATGAATATGACAGAAGCTTCCTGAATCTTTCCCCGGATTGGGCAGTAGTTACCTCCACAGATGCTGATCATCTGGATATTTATGGAGATAAAAGTCATATTGAAGAAGGTTTCAGACAATTTGCCGCTCTGGTCCCTGAAGACAGACAGCTGTTTGTAAGAAAAGGTATCGAGATCGGCAGAAACCATCAGACCTATGCTGTAAATGAGCAGGCAGATTACTATTCGGATAACCTTCGTATGGATCATGATAAGATTTATTTTGATTTCCATACTCCTACAGAAACCATAAAAGATTTTGTATGGGAAATTCCGGGAATCCATAATGTGGAAAATGCTACTGTAGCATTGGCTATTCTGCATAATTTAGGCGCAGATTTTGATACGCTGAAAAAGGCAATTGCCAATTTTAAAGGAATTAAAAGAAGATATACCAAACATATTTATCAAAACGGGAAAATCTATATTGATGACTATGCCCACCACCCTACAGAGATCAACGCTGTAATGGGCTCAATCAGAACATTTTACCCTGATAAAAAACTCCTGGTAGCCTTCCAACCTCACCTGTTCAGCAGAACAAGAGATTTCGCTGACGGTTTCGCAGAAAGTTTAAGTAAAGCAGACGAACTGATCCTTCTGGATATATATCCTGCAAGAGAACTTCAGGAAAATTTTGAAGGCATTACCTCAAACTGGCTGCTTGAAAAAGTAACATTAGATAAAAAAGAAGTATCGGCTTTATCTGATGCTTTTGAAAAAATAAAAGAAAAAGATTTTGACATCCTTCTTACAGTAGGTGCAGGAAATATAGATACGCTATACGACCCTATCTGTGATTGGATAGAAAAGATTTGAGTATAAACGCAGTGCTCGCAAAGAAATTTAAAAAAGTAAATATTTTACGGGCGCAGAGGCGTTACACTTAACAATGAAAGTAAAATGGAATAATAGATATATTAATAATAAAATTATAAAAAGTACAACCGTTGCTGAGTGAAACGCCTTTGCGAACGGGAAAAAATAAAGATCCTTTGCGATCATAGCGTTAAAATAAAAAAACACAATGTATGATAGAAAATGAAATTTCAGGTATTGTTTTCGATGCCGGAATGAAAATACATCGTACGCTTGGAATAGGCCTTTATGAAAATGTATATGAAGAATGCCTGGTCTATGAATTGAAAAAAAGAGGATTATATATAGAAAGTCAAAAAAATATTGATATTGAATATGATGAACTAAAAATCCCTAAAGCGTTCAGAGTAGATTTATTAGTTGAAAACAAAGTAATAATTGAAATAAAAGCAATTCCGGAAATTAATGATTATCATTTCTTTCAGCTTTTAAATTATTTGAGAATAACAGATCTGAGATTAGGAATGATTTTAAACTTTCATTCAGTGTTATTTAAAAATGGTGTAAAACGGATTGTAAATAAATTATAGAGAGAATAAAAAAATCTCTGCTAAAAAGAAATAGAAATACTTTACGCCTGGCGTTTAAAGAAAAAATATGAAAAATAAGTACAGAATATTAAAAATTGTTGTTACGGTAATCATCCTGGGGTTGTTACTGAGTTTCTCCTTGAAGAGATTCAGCAGCCAGAAGATTACAGACAATAAGATTTCTGTAAAAATGAGCGAAAAGACTCCTGTGTATTTTGTAGATGAGAAAGACATCAGAGAAATCGTAAAAAAAGAAAACCCGTCAGGAAAAGTAGGTGATCTTAATATCCCTGCACTGGAAAAAAAGATCAATTCACTTCCTGCAGTTGATAGTGCCAACGTGTATCTGAATTTAAACGGGAAACTTAATCTGGACATCAAGCAGAGAGTTCCGGTTTTCAGGCTCAATAAAGATGGAAAAGATTTTTATGTGGATGAAAAAGGAATAGAATTCCCTACTTCAAGAACCTATTCTCATCCCTGTATGCTGATAACAGGTAATGTACAGCCTGATGAATATGAGAAACTGGCAGAGCTCGTTGAAAAAATTGATAAAGATGATTTCAGTAAGAAATACTTTATCGGAATTTCGAAATATAAAGACAGCTATAATCTTCTGACAAGTGAAGGAAACTACAGAGTAGAAATCGGAGATTTAGATAATATTGATTTTAAAGTAAAAGGATTCAAGACTTTTGTAGAAAAATACCTGGTGTACCAGGACCCACAGAAGTACAGCATGGTTTCTGTAAAATACCAGAATCAGATTGTCACCACCCTGAACCCTTACTTTAAAGAAAATGACAGTCTTCTGAAAGCCGGAAAGCTGGAACTGGCAAAGGCCCCTACTCCCGCAGCTATTGCTAAAAAATCGGAAGTAAAGCCAAAGACAGCAGAAGTAAAAAAAGTGAGTTCGGCCCCGGCTAAACCTAAAGAAAGCACAAAACCAAAAACACATACAAAGGAAACAAAAAAGACAGAGAAAAAAACAGCGGCGCCGGCACAGTCCAAGCCAAAGCCGAAACCAAAGGTGAAAATAGAATAAACCCAGTCCGAAAGGACTATTTAACACAAAATAGGACCCAAAACCTATCAAGGAAAAAGTAGAAAAAATCAAATCGATATAAAAATGGAAAATCAAGAGTATTCAGTAGGTCTGGACATCGGGACAACGAAGATAGTCGCGATTGTCGGAAGAAGGAATGCACACGGGAAAATAGAAGTTCTCGGTGTAGGAAAAGCTAAAAGTCTTGGTGTTCATAAAGGGATTGTGAATAATATTTCGCAAACCATTAATTCAATCAAGGCTGCAGTATCCGAGGCACAATCCAGTGCCGGAGTCCCTATCCGCAAAGTTACGGTAGGTATTGCAGGAAAACACATACGTTCTCTGCAGCACTCCGATTATATTATGCGTGAACATCCGGATAAATTTATTACAGACGACGACATTGAAGCATTAAAAGATCAGGTGAAAAAACTGGTAATGCTTCCTGGAGAAGAAATTATCCACGTACTTCCTCAAGAATATAAAGTGGATTCCGAAGGGGAAATTCAGGAACCTGTCGGGATGCACGGAAAACGTTTGGAGGCCAACTTCCACGTTGTAGTAGGGCAGATGGGAAGCATCAGAAACATTGCAAGATGCGTCCGTGAAGCAGGATTAGAGATGGAAGCCCTTACTCTGGAGCCTTTAGCGTCTTCGGAAGCTGTTCTTACCAAAGAAGAAAAAGAAGCCGGTGTGGCTATTGTTGACATTGGTGGGGGTACCACAGATATTGCAATCTTTAAAGACAATATCATTCGCCATACCTGTGTTATTCCATACGGTGGCGGAATTATTACAGAAGATATCAAAGAAGGATGTTCCATTATTGAGAAACATGCAGAACAATTGAAAGTAAAATTCGGTTCGGCTGTTCCTGAATTGGAAAAAGACAGTACTTTTGTAACAATTCCGGGCCTTCACGGCAGACCGGACAAAGAAATTTCTTTAAAAACTTTAGCACAGATCATCAATGCGAGAGTAGAAGAAGTTCTTGAAATGGTCAATACAGAGCTTAAAGCTTACGGAGCCTTTGAACAAAAGAAAAAACTGATTGCAGGAATTGTTCTTACCGGTGGGGGGTCAAACCTTAAACATCTCCGCCAGCTGGCCAATTATACAACAGGTTTTGACAGCAGAATCGGTTTTGCCAATGAATATATTGCCAACGATAAAAATCAGTACCTGAAAGGCCCTGAATTTGCTACATCTATCGGATTACTGATGGAAAGTTTAAAGATCAGGGACAAAAAGCAGAATGCTGATGAAGCGATTGAAGCAGTCACTGAGCAGCCTAAGCAGGAAACAGCTGTTACTCAGGCAGAAACCGTTCAGCCGGTTCAGCAGGCAGCACCGGTTCAGGAACAGCCTGTAGAAAACGTACAGCAGGAGAACAGAAGAGCGAAACTGACTTTCGGACAGTCGCTTATGGAAAAAGTAAAAAAATTCTTTGAAGAAGTAGAGTAAATTATAAATGAAGAATGATAAGCAATTGGCGATTTTTTCTTATCATTAATCATTATTAATTATAATTATTAAAAATATAGTTATGGAAAATATAGGTACACAAGGATTTTCATTTGATTTGCCAAAAGGAAATTCATCCATCATAAAAGTAATCGGTGTAGGGGGCGGTGGAAACAACGCTCTGAAGCACATGTACGAGAAAGGAATTCACGGGGTAGATTTCGTGATCTGTAATACAGATGCCCAGACTTTAGATAATAACCCGGTAGCCAATAAAGTACAGTTGGGAACTTCTATTACAGAAGGTCTTGGAGCTGGTGCTGATCCTGAAGTAGGAGAAAAATCAGCCATTGAAAGTATTGAAGATATCAAGGCAGCTATGGGCCAGAACACGAAAATGGTGTTCATCACTGCCGGAATGGGTGGTGGTACCGGTACCGGAGCAGCCCCTGTCATTGCAAAAGTAGCAAAAGACATGGGTATTCTGACTGTAGGTATCGTAACCGTTCCTTTCAGCTTCGAAGGTAAAAGAAGATTGGAGCAGGCGGAAAACGGTCTTGATAAATTGAAAAACAACGTTGATTCCCTGATTGTAATCAACAACGATAAATTAAGACAGCAATTCGGAAACCTTGGATTCAAACAGGGATTCTCAAAAGCTGATGAAGTATTAGCCAATGCGGCCAAAGGTATGGCAGAGGTTATTACAGGTTACTTTGATGTAAATATTGACTTCAGAGATGCTAAATCCGTACTTCAGAACTCCGGTACCGCTCTGATGTCTACAGGAACTGCTTCAGGTGAAAACAAAGCTGAAGAAGCAGTAAGAAAAGCCCTTGATTCTCCGTTATTGAACGATAATAAGATTACAGGAGCCAAAAACGTTCTGTTACTGATCAGAAGTGGGGCTGAAGAAGTGACTATGGATGAAATCGGTATCATTATGGACCACATCCAGAAGGAAGCCGGAAATACCGCTGATATCATCTTCGGGGTAGGTGCCGATGAAGAATTGGGTGATGCGGTAAGCGTTCTTGTTATCGCAACAGGATTCTCCAACGAGAATAAGAAATTTGCAGGTCCTACGGAAAAGATCAGAATTAACCTTAATGACAGTTTTGAAACTCCGAAGTCTTCTCCTTTCAAAACCAGAGAGGAAAGAGAAACTGCTCCTGAAGTATCCGATTCCGGAAGAAGCAGTCATTTCAGATTAGATGATGAAGACCATGATACTCCACAGTTCAAGGTTACCTCTATTGAAAAAAAAATGATCATTGAGGAAGAAGAGATTAAAACAGAAATAAAATTCTCTGATAAAGAAGGTGATATCATCAATACTCCAGAACAAAACTGGAGAAATGAGGAAGAAAATCAGCAGGATGCCTACAGCTTATTCTCTGTAGACGAAGAAAATGATGATCCGAACGATCTTGAGATCCAGTCTTTCTCATTTGACTTTGAAAATAAAAAAGATGAACCTCAGTCCGGGAACACATTCAACAATTCTTTCTCAGAAGAGAAACCTGTTGAGTTCAGCTTCTTCGTAAATGAACCGACCAGAAATGAGCCTAAAAATGATTTCGGGCAGCCTAAGGCAGAATTTAATGCTCCTACAAGCGCGGTAGCAGAACCTGCGCAGAAAATTGAAACATTCTACCAGAAGCAGGAAGAGCCTAAAGCCGAAATCAGATCAACTTTTGAAACTAAAACAGAAATTGAGACTCCAAAAACTGAAGAATCGGAATTCACTTTTGTGAACAAGACGATTGATCAGGACAGAGTCATTGAAAGAAGAAATAAATTAAAAGAATTCAACTCACGTTATCAGAGCTTTGACAGTACCAGTGAATTTGAATCTATTCCTGCTTTCAAAAGAAAAAATATTTCGATCGACGGAACCAATGCTTCAGACCAGAATATCAACACGTATCTGTCTGACAACAACGGTTCTATGCAGATCAGAGAAAACAGATTTTTAAATAAAGACGTAGATTAAACGCTATAAGCTGTACGCAGTAAGCTATTGGCTATTCCGGCCGGATTAAAATGCTTATTGCGTACTGCCTGAAGCCTAAAGCCCAAACCATGAGTTTAGAAAATACAATTAACGAAGCTATAAAAACAGCGATGAGAGCAAAAGACAAAGTTGCTTTGGACTCTCTTCGTGCTGTAAAATCACAGATATTATTGCTGAAAACTGAAGCTGTAGGAGCAGAAGTTACAGCAGAACAGGAAATTGCTATTCTTCAGAGAATGGTAAAACAGCGTAAGGATTCTTACGATCAGTTTACTGCACAGGGAAGAAATGACCTGGCTGAGGTGGAAGATGCGCAGATGAAAGTCATCGAACAATTCTTACCCAAACAGCTTACTGCAGAAGAGCTGGAAGCAGAAATGAAGAATATTATTTCAGAAGCCGGAGCCGAATCTGTCAAAGATTTAGGAAAGGTAATGGGAATTGCTTCAAAAACATTAGCCGGAAAATCAGACGGGAAAAGTATTTCCGAGATGGCTAAGAAACTGCTTTCATAATGTGATCAGTATGTATCACATTCCATAACTAAGGATATACAACCTTTGCATATCGATTTGATTAGAAGCCCGGAACTTTTCAGTTCCGGGCTTCGTTTTCTTTGGATATTAAAGTTTGTTATTCAGCTTTAATTAAAAACTGAAAAAGAAATTAACTACTACCTGTTTCAGACAGTACTTAAGAGGTTGATTGCTTGAGGGAAAGCCTTAAATGTTTTTTTCATGGTCGTCTGTTTTTCAGAATCATTTCAAATTTAATAATAATATTTCATTATACCTAATTTTAATTCACATTTTTATGAATATTATTGCGGTATTAACATTGGGTTAATTTTATATGCCTAATCCATTGATAGTTATTATATATTGATCAAACGTAAAGAAATGCTTAACTTTGTACTGATAAAAAACAAAATATATGTATCCAACAGATTTAGTAATGCCAATGAAGGCAGAACTTACAGATAAAGGTTTCCAGGATTTGACAACGCCTGCTCAGGTAGAAGAGGCTTTAAAGCAGTCCGGTACTACATTATTGGTGATCAATTCCGTATGCGGATGTGCTGCCGGAGCTGCAAGACCTGGCGTAGTATACTCTTTGACAGGAGATAAAAAACCTGATCATTTAACTACTGTTTTTGCAGGATTTGATACTGAAGCAGTAGTAGAAGCAAGAAAACACCTTGCTCCTTTCCCGCCAAGCTCTCCATGTGTAGCGCTTTTCAAAGATGGTGAATTGGTTCACATGCTGGAAAGACATCACATTGAAGGAAACCCTGCAGGAGCTATTGCTGCCAACCTTCAGGCTGCTTATGACGAGTATTGCTAATAAACAATATCTTAAATATCAGACCGTTACATATTTTGTAACGGTTTTTTTATTTAATACCGTAAAAAATTCTCAGAAAATTCAAATATCATTATATTTGTTGGAATGGCAACCAAGGCACTTTTCAATACAGTAGTCAACTGGTTCATCCGTCAAAGGATAGACCAGATCCAGAATTTCATGGACCATCCCATTGAGACGCAGAAAGGTATATTGTTTTCCCAGCTGTTTCATGCGGAAGATACCGAATACGGTAAACTCTACGGATTCAATTCTATTTCAAGCTATCAGGATTTTAAAAATAAAGTCCCTATTGTGACCTATGAAGATTTTGAACCTTATATCGAAAAGGCAAGACAAGGGCAAAAAGACGTAAGCTGGCCGGGCTATATCAAGCATTTTGCAAAATCTTCCGGGACAACAAATGCCAAGAGCAAATTTATTCCTATTTCTACAGAAAGCCTGGAATATTGCCATATGAAAGCCGGAAAAGATATGGTGTCTATTTACGCCAACAATCATCCTGAGAATCAGCTCTTCAATTATAAAAATTTACGTTTGGGAGGAAGCTCCGAACTGTATGCAGATTTTAACACAAAATTTGGCGATTTATCAGCTATTTTAATCGATAATCTTCCGTTTTGGGTAGAAATCACTACCACTCCCAGCAAAAAAGTTTCTTTGATGGGAGAATGGGAAAGCAAACTGAGAGCTATTACTTCTGAAGTAAAAAATGAAGATGTCGGAAGTATCCTGGGCGTTCCCAGCTGGATGATGGTTCTTCTACAAAGAGTCCTGAAGGAAACCAACGTAACTAATGTTTCTGAGCTATGGCCTAATCTTGAGGTGTTTTTTCACGGCGGAATCAGCTTCAAGCCCTACAGGGAACAATACAGGCAGATCATCGGAAAAAACATCAATTACTACGAAATTTACAATGCTTCTGAGGGCTTCTTTGGGATACAGGACAGATCCGACAGCGATGAAATGCTTCTGATGCTGGATTACGGAATTTTCTATGAATTTATTCCCATGGACCAGTTCCATTTTTCCAATCCGAAAGTCGTAAGCCTGGAGGATGTGGAAGTTGGAAAAAACTATGCTATGGTTATTACCACCAATGGAGGCCTATGGAGGTATCTGATTGGCGACACAGTCGTATTTACTTCAACCAATCCGTTCAGAATAAAAATAACGGGCAGGACCAAGCATTATATTAATGCTTTTGGTGAAGAGCTGATGATTACTAATGTAGAATCTGCATTATCTAAAGCATGTGAGGTTACAGGCGCCCAGATTACAGATTTCACAGGAGCTCCTGTTTTTATGAAGGAAAACGAAGGTGGTGCCCATGAATGGATTTTTGAATTCAGTCAGTATCCTGATGATCTGGATCGTTTTACCGATGCTTTCGATGAGCATTTAAAGAAAATAAATTCAGATTATGAAGCCAAAAGATACAACAATATGACACTCAGAAGACCGATCGTTCATATTGCTAAAGATAATTTATTCTACAACTGGCTGGAATCCAAAGGTAAACTGGGAGGTCAGAACAAAGTTCCGAGACTGAGCAATGACAGGGAATATATTGATCCTTTGCTGGAACTCAACCGAAGGTAATTACAAGAATTTTAAACATAAAAAACCGCAGCTTAAACTGCGGTTTCCTTTTTTATTTGCTTAAATCCTCTTTTACTTTTTTGGCGGCTTCCTCTACTTTCGAAGCTCCTTTTCTTGCGGCTTCCTTAGCATCTTTTCCAGCTTCCTGTGCCCCTGTTTTGATATCTTTTCCTACCTTATTGGCTTCGTTTTTGATATCCTGGCCCGCTTTATTAAGATCCTGCTTGGTTTTATCTGCTGTAGCATCAATCTTATCTTTGGCTTTCTGAGCGGCATCATCGATCTTATTTCCTGCTTCATCTACTTTTGTTTTCATATCTTCTTTGGCTTTATTGATCTTGGAAGTGTCAACACCCGAAGAGGTTTCTGTCACGGTAGTAGTTGTAGTGGTGGTTGATCCGTCAGGATTTTCTACCTGCTCTGTTTTTGTCGTTGATTTTGTGCAGGCAACTGCAAATACAGAAATTGCAATAGCTGCTAAGATTTGTTTTTTCATATTGTATATTTTTAGGAATATTTTGATCTGTTATGGTTGGGGTTCTTTAGCCACCGGTGTTTCGGCTGCCTTTTGTTTCTTTTCAGCCTCTGTCTTTTTCTTTTCTTCCTCCAGTTTCGCTTTATTTTCTTTTTCAAGCTCTGCCTTCAGCTTTTTTTCTTCCTCTTCAATCTTTTTAGCCTGTTTTACAGAGTCCAGATACTCTGGCGAAGACATTCTTATCTTACGGGCAATATCCACTGAAACAGCCCCGTTTGAGAATGAATCAACAGCCATTGTATCATAATGCATTTTAACCTCCTGCTCTGCTCCAAAGCCTGGTGACTCTTTCTTGGAACAAGCAATAAACAGGATCATAAAAACAAAAAACGCAGACAGTAAATTTTTCATGGAACTAATTTAACAGAAATTCTGCAATTACGGGATAGTGATCCGATAATTTCACAGAATGATCCACTTTATAGCTTAAAGGAATAATTGATTTTGAGGTAAAAATATAATCAATTCTCAAAGGTACCTTATAATCATGGAAACTGCTTGCACTCCCCTTTCCTGCAACCAGAAAGGCATCCTGCAGGTCTTTTCCCAGGTTGTAATATTCATAGGAATTGGGCACCGAATTAAAATCTCCGGCCAGGATCACAGGATAGGGAGACATATCCACTATTTTGCGGATCTTTTTCACCTGCTCTTCATGTGCCTGAAAAGTAGGCACCATATGCGAAAGAAGCGTAGAGATATTTCCCATTCCCAAAGCATCCAGCTTGGTAAACATTGATTTATGAAGACGGAAAGGTTCCAGATATACATTCACAATTCTGATGACTTTACCGTTGATATCCACATCTGCAAAGAAGGAATTTCCTCTGGATTTCTCATCAATCAATTCAGCCTGTCTTACAATTTTATGTTTTGTTTTGAGGATAACGGAAGGATATTTTACCAGATCCTTTTTGATAGCACGGTTGGTATCTTTTTCCTGAACCAGAATAATATCGGCATTCTGTTCTTTGATATAGTCTTTTACCTTATCCCATCCGTAATCGCCATATTTCACATTAAAGGTTAACACTTTGATATCACGTATCGTCTTTGCATTCTCTATTTTGGGAGAATAATTGACCCAGCGTCTGATAGGATTGTAGAAGATAAGAGCACCTAAGGCAAAAGCTACAGCTATTTTCTGTTTCTTAAAAACCCAGACCAGTGTAAGAAGAATATACGTACCCATCAGATAGGGAAAACCAAGAGAAAGAAGATTAAGATTGCCTAAAAGATTAGGCGAAATCCATGCATTTCCCAGGGTGCATAACAGCAATACGGCAACAGCGATATGTATAAAAAGTAATATCTGGTTCGACTTCATGAAAAAACGGTCTTGGTACGGATATTTTTTAGCAAAAATCCTACCAAGCAGCCAAATTTTAACTAATTTTATGATTATTTATTTCCTGTTGAAAATTTAACAATGACCGGATAATGATCTGAAAGACTGACAGAACGGTCAACTTTGTAGGAAACCGCACTTAGTGATTTTGAGGAAAAAACATAATCTATCCTGATGGGAAATTTATAATCGTGAAAGCTCGTTGCACTTCCTTTTCCTGCCTCAATAAAAGCATCTTCAAGCCCATCAGACAGGTGATAATATTCATAGGAATTGGGAACGGAGTTGAAGTCTCCGGCAAGGATAACGGGATATGGAGAATTGTCAATAACTTCCCGGATCAAAGCAACCTGAGTCTGGTGTTTTTTAAAAGTAGGAATGAGCGTTTTCACAATATCTTTTACTTTTTGCTCATTGGTATCAGCGTTTCCGTTAAGCTTTACCATATCTTTTTCAAAATGAAAGGATTGAAGATGGATATTAACGAACCGGTATATTTTACCTTCAATTTCTATATCAGCCTGCAATCCCGGAACTTTTACATCTTCATCGTGACTTTCTATGATCTTATGGCTGATGATTTTATATTTAGATAAAATAGTAAGACCAACTCCCGGATTCACTTTTTCATAACCTTCAAATTTATATGCATCTCCACCATCTTCCTGAAGAAGCATAACATCTGCATTCTGTGATTTCAGAAAGGGAATGGCCCCTCCTACTTTTCCTCCACCGGATCTGGTATTGAAAGAAACTATTTTTATATCCGCATTTCCTTTTTTATCTGCAGCATAATTAATCCATCTTTTTACAGGGTTCAAAAAAGCCAGCCCCACAAACATAAAGACAAAAGTTCTTTTTTTCCAGCTGAATACCCAAAAGACCGTCAGTAGGATGTACAGTATCATCAGTATCGGGAAACCCAGGGACAGCAGATTAAACCACGGAAAAACCTTAGGCGGAATATAGGCATTCAGTAAAGTCGCCAGCAACAAAAACAGAATTCCAATATGGAGAATCAGAAGTATGAGTCGGAAAATCTTCACAAAATTATTTTAATTGAATCTGTAGAGATGCTTTTTCCAAATCCGTGCCAACAGCCAGCCTACCAAAGCTCCTCCTACGTGTGCCAGGTGAGCAATACCTCCGCCATTCCCGGAAACACCAAGATATACAGAAATTACAACAATAATAGGCAGCAGATATTTGACTTTGATAGGAACCGGAATAAACATGATTCCAATTTTTGAATCGGGATATAATGTCGCAAATGCCGCTACAACTCCGAAGATAGCTCCGGAAGCGCCTACCATAGGAATCTGCATGATCCCTTTAAGACTTTCTACAAGTTCTTGTTGTCTAAGAATTGAATCTGTATTCCCAGAAAAACGGACTCCTGCACCAGATAAATAGGCATTTACATTGAAGCCAAGCTCTTGTAATGTATTGGAAATTTGCTGAACCTCCACAAAATTCCATGCATTAAACAGGAAAAAGGCCCCTAAACCACTTGCAAAATAAAGTATCAGATATTTTTTATCCCCAAGAGTCTGCTCCAGTATAGGACCAAAACTGAATAATGTCATCATATTAAACAGTATATGCACAATACTGCCATGCATAAACATATGAGTAATAATCTGCCACGAGTGGAAATAAGGAGAAAAAGGATAAAACCCGGCAAGATAAGCAATGGCCTGATTCCCCATTAACGATGTGACAATGAATACGATAACATTTATTATAATAATATTTCTTGTGATCGGCGGTATATTGTTAAACATAATTTTTAAAATTTGTTTTTAAAATCATTAAACGGAACTTCATAGAAGCACCTTTTCCCATCCGGCAAAAACTCTGGGAAACCTAATGCTGTAAAGTCTTTGATGACCTGTTCCGCATCTTTTTTATAGAGAAAATCAAATCTTGATTTCGACTGCATTTTATTCCACTGATTGTGGTAATACTGTAAAAATTCTTCTTCTGTTTTATAATCCAGGATCTCAAAGAGGTTCTCCAGAAATTTCATGGCCTGGGTTTCTTTCAGTCCTTCAGGAAGGGAATCGATTCTCAATACGCTTTCATGAGCAATTTTCATGTCAAACCCTAATTCCGGAAGATATTTTTTGAACGAATTGTATTTATTTTTTTCAATTTCATTCATATGATATTCCAGAGAGAAAAGGAGGGCGTGGCTGTTGGCATTTGATTTCCTTGTTGATTTATTGTTTTCAGAAACCAATAACCTGTGCATTCTACCCAAATCCAGCATCAGGGTTACATCTCCTTTGTTGAACAGCCAATAGCCGTTCGGGAGCCTCATTAAATCTTCGTCAAAATCTTCATCTTCAAACAGATTGATCTTTGAAGGCTCTGCCGTAATATTCTGATGGTACATTTCCGTGAGGTTCTGAATTTCTTCCGGATGTACTACATTTTTTTCCTCAAGGAACGGGTTATAATCCTTATCTACAATGATCTCAGGCATTTTGATAACACCGCTTCCTCCACCGCCGTTCCCTTTACTTGGAATGGGTTTGTTCATCATTTCATCCAATTCAGGATCTCTGTCGAAATCAAGGCTTGGAGAAACGTTATAAATTCCTAAAGATCTTTTGATCGTTGAGCGCAGTAACGCAAAAATAAGGTGTTCGTCCTCAAACTTAACCTCTGTCTTCTGCGGATGGATATTTACGTCTATTTTCTCCGGATCAAGCTCCAGGAAAAGGAAGAAAGAAGGGACATATCCCGGCTGAAGCAGTCCTTCAAAAGCTTCCTGTACTGCTTTATTAAAGTAGGGGCTCTTGAAATACCTTCCGTTGACAAATAAAAACTGTTCTCCTCTGGATTTCTTAGCTCCCTCAGGCTTTGCAACAAACCCATGAAGCTTACACCAGATAATATCTTCTTTGATCGGAATCAGAAGCGGCTGCAATTTTCTTCCGAAAACATCTACAATACGCTGCATCTGGCTTCCTTTTCTCAGCCTGAAAACCGCTTCATCATCATGGAATAACGAAAACTCCAGATTCTCGTGAGCGAGGGCAACACGCTGAAATTCATCAATGACATGTCTGAATTCGATATTATTGTTTTTCAGAAATTTTCTTCTTGCCGGAACGTTATAGAACAGGTTTTTCACTAAAAAGTTGGATCCGTCTGCTGTCTGAACCGGATCCTGGAACTGGAAAACTCCACCTTCGATATAGATATTGGTCCCAATGGAAGCGTCATTCTGTTTTGTTCTCAGCTCAACCTGGGAAACAGCAGCAATAGAAGCTAAGGCCTCCCCACGAAATCCTTTTGTTGCAATCTTAAAGATATCTTCCGTTCCTTTGATTTTGGAGGTCGCATGTCTTTCAAATGCCATCCGGGCATCTGTTTCAGACATTCCTTTTCCGTCATCCACGACCTGGATTAGATTTTTTCCGGCATCCCTGATGATCAATTCAATTTTCGTTGCCTCTGCATCTATAGCATTTTCCAAAAGTTCCTTCACGATGGATGCAGGCCTCTGCACCACCTCTCCCGCTGCAATTTGGTTGGCTACATGATCCGGTAAAAGCTGAATAATATCTGACATAAAAACGTAAATCAACTTACAAAAATAGTCAATGAAAACGGGAATTAAAATACTAAAACCGTGATTTAATATTTAATTATCAACATTTTTACCTATTTATCCCCAACCGGTTTTTTTATTGTTTGTAACGAAGGACTTTAGCAAGGTCCGTTATTTAATTCAGAAAATACGGTTTAAGGATCAGGTTCAAAGTTGAAGAATGATGACTTCCTTCCTTTAGAAACCTATTTGTCTTGAGTACTATGCACACAAATCTGTATTGATCATAAAACCATTAAAAACACCCCCAATTTTATTATAAAATAAGGGGTGTAACAGCTAGTTTATACAAAAAAAATTAATAGTGATATATCTATTTTCAGTCTTCAAAGACAAGCTTTCTTTTCTTTTCTCTTTTTGGAATCCCGTGAATCTTATCATACAGATAAGCAAACAGGTTAGGCTTCTTATAAATCCTGCTGTATCTGTATTTTGTATTAAAGTGGCGCACGTGAATCTTGTAGGCATCATATCCGATCACGATCAGAAGACACAGACTGATCACATAAAACACTCTGAATTCCAGATAATAATAGGTCATTCCTGAGAATACCGCTCCTAAAACATAGGCCAGCATAATGCTCATTAATAATTTCGCTCTCCCGATCAGTTCACCGTTTTTCCTGTATTTTTTCTGGGTAAACATAGACACCAGAATTCCAAGGTCGGTGGTAGTTCCTGTAAGGTGGGTTGTTTTTACAGAGAAGTTGGAAATACTCGCCGTCAATCCGTTTTGCAGACCTGTGGCAAAAAGCATCAGAGCCACCAGATATTCTGTTTCTTCCAGCGTTTTCTGATAATACAGCTGCCCGTATACCCCTACAAAGAGGAGACATATAATTTCCAGCACAATCGGCATGGCATGGGCAAAATATTTACTTTTCTTATTGAAATTGATCACAATAAAGTTGGACAGAAAGCTTCCGAAGAAGAACAGGAAGATCCATCCGCCTACAACCGCCACCTGGGTCCAGTTTCCTTTACTGATCTCTGCTGCTAAAATAGCATAGTGCCCGGTAACGTTTGATGTGAAAGAGAGGAATATCAATAGGGATGCTATATTTATAGTACCTGCTGTAAATGCAGTCAGCGTCCCCAATCTGATATTGTCTCCCAGTGTCCTGCTGTTACTATAATTTCTTAACATTTTTTACTTTTTTAAATTGTTCATGATGTGTTTTCTAGACCTCTACAAAGATCTCTGCCAATCTTCCTCTTTCCGGAAGTTTTTCTCTTACTTCAATTGCGATTTCACGGGACTGCAGATCTTTGCATTTTTTGATATAAGGAATAAGGTCAAATTTTCCCTTCCCTTTGCTTTTGACCGATGAAGAATAATACGCTTCTTCAATGTTTTCAGCTTTCACATACTGATTGAATGTTCTCTGGAAGCTTCCTGTAAAAATGTCGCAGACAATTTTATTAACCAGGTGAGGGTACTTATTTTTGATAATTCCGTAAGCATCACAAAACTCTTCCGGTCTGATTTTATTGAAAACCGATGTTTTGGTATTAAATAAAAGATCTCTGATAGAGTCTCCGTAGTCATACCCTGAAGTAAGAAGAATATTGTATTGGTTCTGATCTTCCGATGCATCCTTCTCTTTCAGTACTTTTTTCAATATGTTTAATGACTCAAGAGAGTAATCTGTTGCAATTAAAATTGTTTTAGCCATGTTCTTATTATTTTGTATTGTGTTGATCTTTTTTGATGATACAAAACTAGAACGACCAGATTAGAGGATCTTTGGAACGGAATTAAAATGTCATTAAAGAGATTAAAATGAGATTAGAAAATTGTTAACAGGTATTAATATGGAAAAAAACAGCAGAAAAAACATACACATAAAAACATAATTATCAACAATATAAATGAAAAGACCTGCATTTTATATGTGATAAAAACTTTTAAAGCACTATGTTTCCCATCGGCACCATCAGGCGTGGAAAGCTTTTATTTACTTTTTATATTCAGGATTTACACTACGTCTTTCTGTGTGCTGTAAAAATTAGGGAAACGCATCTGAACGGTTGTTCCCTGGTTCTCATGTGAACTTACGATCAGCTCACCGTGATGCATTCTGACAATGTTCCGGGCCAGCGGAAGCCCAATTCCGTAGCCTTCATAGTTATTGGTATTGGACGCTCTGAAGAAAGGATCATAGATTTTATTCATTTCCTCTTCAGGAATTCCGATACCATTGTCTTTTACAATAATATATACATCAGTATCCGTTGCTCCCAGAGAGACTTTAACCTGCTGAAAATTAGAATACTTGCATCCATTACTGATGATATTGGCTACCGCAAGATGCAGAAGCTGCTCATTTCCCTGAACCTTCAGTTTTTTCGGATTATCAGGAAGCATACTGATATCCAGATAGATATTGTTTCTGGAATCAATTCTTCTCAGCGTTTCGATCACGTCCCAAAGCAGCTGATCGATTCTGACCTTATCCATTTTCTGGATCTTTCCATCAAATCCGGTTTGGGCAATCATCAGTAGCGCTTTGATCTTCCTGTCAAGCTTTTCCGCTTCGTCCAGAATGATTTCCAGGGTTTCTTTATACTCTTCAGGAGTTCTGCTGATAGACAGCGCAACATCAGCTTCCCCCATAATGGAGGTCAAAGGTGTTCTTAATTCATGGGAAACATTTCCGATCAGATGGTTCTGGGTTTCAAAAGAAGTCTCAATACGGTTGAGCATCCCGTTAAAGGTATCAACCAGCTCATTCAGCTCCTTATTATCCGGCTGGGGCTCCAGTCTTAGATGAAGGTTTTCCGAGCTGATCTCCTTTACTTTTCCTGTTATTTTTAAGATCGGTCTGAATAATGTTTTAGACAGATAAAAAGAAAAGATCATACTGAAGAACAGTGAAAGTACGATGCAGGTAAGCAGTGTTCTCTTTAAAAACCCAAGATAGTAGATCACATAATGGTTTTTGGCAGAAGCAATCGCAATATAATCCTTATCATCATATTTAAAACTCTGTCCTATATAATAGAACTCTTTGTCATTGTAATTGGATTCCCCTGTTTTGATGATATCTTTGAAGAAATAGTCCGGAATATGAACTTCCTGGGATATTTTTTTGAAATTGGAATCCGAGGGAACTGCAAAAACATAATCTTTCTCCATCGGAAGCTCTTCATCTGTCAGGCTGTTAAGGATGTATTTCTCCGGAAGGTCGAGGTGGTCTTTGCTTTTTTCGATCTGAATAATAGTTGCTGTACGTATTTTCAGCAATTCATAAAATCTCTGATGGGAAAAATTGACAATTGAAAAATACACCAAACCACTGAACAACAGAATGATAGCCGTAAAAACCAACATTAAAAGTACCATCGTTTTGGTCTGATTTGTAACTACTTTATTAAACATTCATTACGTTTTTTTCAATACATATCCCATTCCTATTACCGTATGAATCAACTTATTATCTTCCTGGTTATCCAGCTTTTTCCTTAAATAATTCACGTATACATCTACCACATTGGTTCCAAGCTCGTAGTTGACGCCCCATACAGCGTCCAGAATTTCAGCCCTGGAGATCACTTTTTCAGGATTATTAAGGAAATACAACAGTAATTTATACTCTGTGGAAGTAAGGGAAATATCTTCTCCGGCACGGGTCACCTTTTTAGTATAGTCATTCACTGTAAGATCCGAAAACTGAAACACATGTTCCTGATCCGGTTCAGGTTCTGCGACTTCCTGTGGTCCGTTGTTATGGCTTCTTCTCAGCAGGGATTTTACACGGGCTACCAATTCAATAAATTTAAAGGGTTTCACCAGGTAATCATCTCCTCCACTTTCCAGGCCAAGCACAATATTTTCAGAAGTTCCCAACGCTGTAAGGAATAAAATCGGAACACTCTGATTCGTTTTTCTTATTTCTTTACATACATCCAACCCGTTCATTTCCGGTAGCATAATGTCCAGAATTACCAGATCGAAGTCATTGGCCTGCACAAGCTGCACTCCTGTACGGCCGTCAAAAGCCACAGAAATTTCATACCCGTTTTCCTGAAGTCCTTTTTTAATAAAAGAAACTACGCTGGTCTCGTCTTCGATAAGAATAATTTTTTTCATAAATGAAATAAGGAGTTTTACAAAAATAGGGAAATTTTTTATGAAAAGCCGGAAGCACTCAGGAACAGGATCCTTCCTTTGTATCTGCTACAATAATTTTCAATGAATTGATTCCTTCCTTATATACAATCTCTACAGAATAATATTACCTTTGTTTCTCAATATAATGAAGAAAAATAATTCAGGTTAAATTACACAGCATTATGAATGACTTTTTAATAGGTATCGGCAAGAGATTAAAGGATATTAGAAAAAAGAACAATTTAACCATTAATGAACTGGCTTTCAAAGCCAATGTGAGCAACGGCCTTGTTTCCAGGATTGAAAACGGAAGAACCATTCCATCGCTTCCTGTTTTACTGGACCTGATTCAGTCGCTTGAGATAGATGCCAGCTATTTCTTTGAAGGTGTAGAGAAAAAGTCTAATGCGAAATTCATTTATGTTCCCAGAGAAAGCCAGCAGATCATTGAAAAAGAGGTTGAGGCTGAAGGGTTTAAATATATGCACATTTTCAGCAAAAGTCTTCACTCTTTAGGTTTTGAAGCTGTTTTGCTGACTCTTGAGCCCAATTCTAAAAGGGAAAAGGTAATCACAGATGCCTGGGAGTTCAAATATATTTTAAAAGGCGAAGTCAAGTATATCATAGATAATGAAGAGATAATTCTGAAAGAAGGTGATTCTTTATATTTTAACGGTAAGTTTCCACACGTGCCGGTAAGCATCAGTGATCAAAGCTGTGTGATGCTGGTGCTGTACTTTTATACTGCATAATAGTTTTCATCAGCAATACATTCTCTTAGCCATTCTATTCAAGAGAGACGGGCTTTAGCCCGTTCTCATTAAAAAGATTATTCCATTGGCTTTAGCCTAAACTTATAATCCGTATAACAGATTCAATATAATGAATAGCCATTGAGGTTTCTACGTAAGTCATAAAAGATGAAAAAAATTCAAAGTTTCCGACCCATCCGGTAAGCTGTTATTTTATACTTTTCAGATTGATCTACATTATTGGCCTTGACAAAAGTTTACAAATATGCAACTTTTGTTTTTCTGTTTTCTTCTTAAATGAACAGAATATTAACTGAAACAGACCCTTTTTTCACAAAAAACCACATCAGCCATTTTCAGGCATTATTTACAAAAAACGTTGATATAGTGAATTTAAACAGCCTTTCACTTCATTTTCATTCCCTGTTTCTGTGATTTTCAAGGTAAAATAAGCGTAACAAACAGCACCTATTTGTTAATCAATACTTAACACGAAATATTTATATATATTAAAATTATTGGCGTGATTTGCATAAAAAATTTAATATATGTAAAAATGAAAACAGCATTAGAGAAATTACTTACCCTTGTTTTTGTCTGCTTCATTATTTTTGTATCAGCACAGAAACAGTTAATTATAGGAACTGTTCTTGACGACAGCCAGCCCCTTCCCGGCGCCTCAGTTAAAATAAAAGGGCTGTCGAAAAATACAGTCACTGATGTTGACGGAAAATTCGCCATCAATGATATTAAAGAAGGCCAATACAGCCTGCAGATAAGCTACATCGGCTATGAACCTAGCGACATCAATGTTGATCTGAAATCAGGAGAAACATTTGACCTGGGAACGATCAGACTTTCTCAGCAGCGAAAAAATATTGATGAGGTTGTAGTGACCGGAACTTTAAAGAATACGGAAGCAAGAGCACTCAACCTTCAGAAAAATGCGATCAATATTACCAATGTTATCGCTTCAGACGGGATCGGTAAACTACCGGACAGAAACGCAGCAGAAACGGTACAGCGTGTACAGGGAGTATCCATCGAAAGGGACCAGGGAGAAGGAAGATTCGTTTCGCTGAGAGGACTTCCTCCGTTCTGGGCATCAACGACCATTAACGGAAACAGGCTTCCCACCGCTGAAGAAGAGACGACTTCCAGAGCAACAGCATTTGACTTCTTTCCTACGGAACTGATCTCGTATGTACATGTCAATAAGTCTTTTACCCCAGATATTGAAGCTGACGGAATTGGTGGCGGTGTCAATTTCATTACCAAAACCCCGCCAATGAAAACCGAGTTCAAAGCAACTTTGGGAAGCGGATATAATGGCAAGGCAGATAAAGGAGTTTACAATCTTGGATTGCTGTACGGCGGAAGAACTAAAGATAAAAAGTTCGGGTATCTGTTCAACTTTGCCCACTTTATCAGAAACTGGTCTACGGATAATTTTGAAGCGAGAAGAAGTGGTGATGAAGGTGTATTCAGGATGGAGCTGCGTGATTACAACGGGGTGAGAAAAACAACCGGCATCAATACAGCTTTTGAATACGTTTTATCTCCAAAAACAACTTTCTATCTGAAAGGGATGTATGGTACGCTTTCAGATGACGAAACACATTACAAACATAGAATCAGGTTTGATAAATTCAGTTCTGCAAACAATACGGCGAGGGTTGAACTTCAGAATATTCACAATCTGCTGATCACGGAACTTACCTCTGTGTCTTTGGGTGGAATTCATAATTTAAGTAAAGGAAAAATTGACTGGGATTTATCTTATTACGACAATAGGTTCAAGTATGGCAATATTCCTGACAAGCAGAACAACTCGTATTATGTTATCAAATACACTCAATCAGGAGTAGGCATCAATCCGGATTATATTTCTGATCACGGCAACGGACCAAGAGCCTACTGGAAAGCCGACGGCGGAAAACTGGACTATAAAAATCCCGATGCTCTCTTCGGTTTCTACAGCGATCCTAATTTTAAAATGGATGCCTCCCGGATGAGGTTTACAGATCTTGAATTCTATAAGGTTTTTGTGGAAGAAAAAGATAAAATCGTAGCAGCGTTCAATCATGAGATCAATGCTTCTGATCAACTGACTTTAAAATACGGATTCAAATACAGGGATAAAGAACGTAATGCGAAATTCTCGGATATTTTCTACAACTGGAGCAACGGAACGGCACCCCTTCTGTCAGATTATTCCCAATACATCACCACACAGGCCAACGGGCCGAAATATTTAAGTGAAATGAATACCCATATCGGGAATACTTTCGGACCGGTGCTTTCCACGACTGGAATGAACCAGTTCTGGTACCAGAATCAGGGAAATCTGAAGATTAACACGGCAGATTCCGAAGCGCTAGAATATAATAAGGCATTGGGGAGAAACTTTGATGTGTTCGAAAAGCATGCAGATGCTTATGGAATGGCAACTTATAAACTGAATGATAAGATGACCCTTCTTGGAGGAATCAGATTGTCAAATACCCATACAAAAGTAAGAGGATACAGCGTAATTGACGACGTTCTTACCCCTGTTGAAAATACCAAGAACTACCTGGCTGTTCTTCCGATGATCCATTTAAAATATACACTGAATGATAAGACCAATGTCCGTTTTGCAGCCACAAGAACGTTCTCAAGACCCAATTTCGGGGACCTGACACCGGGAGGAACTTATATTGAAGCGGATAATGAATTCAAAGGTGGAAATCCTAACCTTAATCCTACCTATTCTTTGAATTTTGACCTGATGGGAGAATATTATTTTTCCAATGTGGGAATTCTGAGTGGTGGCGTTTTCTATAAATCGATTACTGATCCTATATTCCAGGATTCTTTCATTGGAAATTATAACGGAATCAACGGGGTACAGTTTACCGCTCCCAACAACGGGAATGCAGCATGGCTAGGCGGTATCGAATTGGGAATCAACAAAAGATTTGATTTTTTACCAGGTTTCCTTCAGTATTTCGGAGTGCAGCTTAATGCTACTTTCATGACTTCTGAAATGGAAAAACCCAGCGGAAGAAAGGTTGCGCTGCCCTACCAGGCTAAGGAACTTTATAATGCCCAGCTTTTCTTTGAGAAAAAAGGGTTCAATGCAAGGCTTGCTTACAACTACAAAGGAAAATATGCAGTGGAATATGCTGAAGATGACATCAATGATTCTTATTACGGCAAATACAGTAATCTTGACTTCGGAGGATCTTACCAGTTTACAAAATACCTGACTTTATACGCAGATGTCAATAATATTCTGAACAAACCACTGATCTATCACTTCGGTAAAAATGAAGACCGTCCCGAGCAGGTGGAATACTACGGAGTAAGATTCAATCTTGGAATAAAACTGAATTTCTAAACCATTACCATGGCCAGAACCATCAATAAAAAAACGTTAGTAACACTGAAGGCTGCTTTTGCCGCTTTCGGTGTTTATTTCTGCATGTACGGTTTCAGGAAACCTTTCACTGTAGCTTCTTTTGAAGGACTTTCTTATTTCGGAGTAGATTATAAGATCCTGATCATCATCGCACAGGCGATCGGATATTTCATTTCAAAATTTATCGGGATCAAATTTATTTCCGAGCTGGAGCCTAAAAAAAGAATTACCTATCTATTCTCTTTCATTGCGATGGCTGAACTTGCCCTGCTCGGGTTTGCAGCGGTTCCTGCTCCTTACAATATCCTGTTGATGTTCATCAACGGTATTCCGCTGGGAATGATCTGGGGTATTGTTTTCTCTTATATTGAAGGACGTAAGACAACGGAAATTATAGGGTTGTTCCTATGTTCGAGCTTTGTGGTTTCTTCAGGGTTTACAAAGTCTGTAGGGAAATTCCTCATGGATGCTTTCCATATCTCAGAGTTCTGGATGCCTTTCTCGGCCGGACTCATCTTCATTGTTCCTCTGATCTTTTTCGGGATCCTGCTGGAAAGAATTCCGAAGCCTACGGAAGAAGATATTTTGCTCAAAAACAAACGCCAGCCGCTGAATGGTACAGAAAGAAAAGCTCTGGTTCAGCAGTTTTTTATCCCGATTGTCTGTATTATCTTCCTTTACATTTGCCTGACGGTTCTGAGAGATTTCAGGGATAATTTCAACCGGGAGATCTGGGACGGGCTGCATTTTACATTTGACAGCTCTGTTTTCACCTTAACAGAAATTCCCATTGCAGTAATGGTTCTTGTGATCCTGAGCTTTATGGTGAAGGTAAAAAACAATAAGAAAGCTTTTGCTTATTACCATTACATTCTTTTTGCCGGGATTATTACAGTGGGACTTTCAACTTATTTATTCCAGAAAGGTTTATTATCGCCGTTTTTATGGATGACCGTTTCCGGTTTTGGAATGTACATCTGCTATATTCCTTTCAACGGAATTTATTTTGACAGGATGATTGCCGCTTTTGAAATCAGGGGGAATGTAGGATTCCTGATCTATATCGTAGATTCATTCGGTTATCTGGGAAGTGTCCTGATTCTGCTGTACAAGAACTTCGGCTCGGCACAGACTTCCTGGCTTAATTTTTATATCGGATTAAATTATATTATTACAGCCTCTGTATTTATTCTTTCGGTGATTGCTTTTCTGGCTTTCAGGAAAAAATCAAAGCCGAAATCAAACTCAAACTCTCAATCTAATCAATTCATCAATTTCGATACTTCGAAAATTTAAATTATAAGTACTATGACAACAAAATTTGATTTACTCGTTGTAGGAGGTGGTATTTTAGGAACATTCCATGCCTATCATGCACTGAAGAAAAACCTTAAGGTTGCCTTACTGGAAAGAAACGCTGTTCCTCAGGGCGCTACAGTGAGAAATTTCGGCCAGGTGGTTCCCTCCGGAATGGATCTTAAATGGCAGAATTTCGGAAGAGAAAGCCTCGCAATATATAATGAACTTCATACCCAGGCTGATCTTACCATCAGAAAAAACGGATCTGTATACATTGCTTCCAATGACGAAGAGCTTCAGCTGATTGAAGAGCTTTATGAAATCAACAGAAATAATGATTATGAATCTGTCTTATTATCAAAAAACGATTGTATCAAGAAGTTTGACGGTCTTCGTTCCGATTATTGTAAAGGAGGGCTTTTCTTCCCACAGGAACTCTCCGTAGATTCCGCAGAGATGATTATAAAACTTCATAAGCTCTTACAGGAAAAAATGGGACTTCAGATCTTCTATAACACAACGGTTCTGGAAACCTGGGAAGATGATCAAAAATGTACCGCTATCACTGCAGACGGCAAGGAATTTCATGCTTCCAAAATGATCATCTGCGGCGGCCATGAATTCAAGACATTATATCCTGCCGTATTCAATGAAAGTGACCTGGAAGTGAGTAAACTTCAGATGCTTCAGACCAAACCGCAGGGGATTTATTCGCTTCAGGGGAATATTCTTACCGGCCTTTCTATCAGAAGATATGAATCGTTCAGCGAATGCCCTTCTTTCCAGAAAATCAAGGCCTTAGAAGACCCTAATTCATTTGAAAAGAAATATGGGGTCCACATTTTATTCAAACAGGCTCTTGACGGTTCGGTCATTCTTGGCGATTCTCATGAATATGCCGATGCTAAAAATGCCGATGATCTTGGTTACGACCTTAATATGGAGATTGATGAATTCATGATTCATGAAGCAAAGAAAATTATTGACCTTCCTACCTATGAAATCCAGAGAAGATGGTTTGGGGTTTATTCCCAGTGCAAGACCAAAGACATTTTTGAGCACAGCCCATCTGCCAATATTCATATTGTAACGGGTATCGGAGGAAAGGGAATGACGGGAAGCGGTGGTTTCTCTAAATTTAATATTGAAAAAATTTACGCATAGAATTTAAATGAAAAATATAGAATTACTGGTTCTGGATATGGCCGGAACAACAATTGACGAGGATAATGTAGTGTATAAAACCCTTACGGATGCTGTGAATGATTATGGCTATGAGGTAAGCCTTGATAAAGTATTATCTACCTGCGCCGGAATGGAAAAACTGGAAGCCATCACCAGCCTGCTGAAAGAAATTAACGGTAATGAGGAAGATGCTCCGGCTATTTTTGAAAATTTTTCTGACCAGCTAAAAGAATCATACCAGAACCTTGAAGTAAGACCCATCAACGGAACGGAAGATTTTCTTCTGAAAATGAAAGCCCAACATAAAAAAATAGTTTTAAATACAGGGTACACTTCCGAAATCGCTCATCAGCTTTTAAGTAAACTGAACTGGAAAGAAACGATTCATTTTGATGCCCTGATTACAGCAGATGATGTTTCAGAAAGCCGCCCAAGCCCGGAAATGATCCATCTTGCAATGAAGAAATTCAATATCACTGAAGCGGGTAAGGTTCTAAAAGCCGGAGATTCCGTGATTGATATTGAAGAAGGAAAAAATGCCGGCTGCGGATTGACAATCGCCGTACTTTCCGGTGCTCAGGGCAGGGAAGAGCTTGCGCGGGCAGAACCTGATTATATTTTGAATACGATTTCTGAGGCTGAAGGTATTCTTTAACAACTTCTTTTCACCCCTGAATTATTAATTCAGCCTCATTTTTTTACATACTGATGCACAAATGTTTTCATGATGATACTGTTGAAAATGTTTGTGCTTTTTTGACTACTAAATCAGGAATTTGATACCCTTCCGGTACAGCGGAGTGTAGAACTTTGGCTGATATTTTTGTAAAAACAAGAGATTTCAGTAAACTTAAAAACAACTGATATTTTTTAATCATTTTGTGGCTTTACGGCTTTTACTATTCTCATTTACAGGAACTTTTTAATTATCAATTAATTAATTTTCCGTTCACACATGTTTACAAATAGTAAACTAATTTTACAATTATTAAAAATAAATTACTATTTGTAAACTTTTCTTTTTCAAAACCCTTTTCCCATGAAAACAAAACTATTCTCAATGGCGGTTGTAATGAGCTGTTTCCTTGGAGCTCAGACCAAAAAAGTTCTATTTATCGGTATTGACGGATGCCGTGCAGACGTAATGATGTCTACTTCTACCCCCAACATCCAGAACCTCATCAGCCAGTCTATTTACTCTCTCGACGGGCTTTGCGCTGCCACCACCTGGAGCGGAAACGGCTGGAGCACTATGCTTACCGGGGTATGGCACACGAAGCACAATGTTCAGGATAACAATTTCACAAGCCCGAACTATGCCAATTACCCGGACTTTCTCACAAGAGCTGAAACTTTTAATCCCAGCTTAAGAACCATTTCCCTGGCTCACTGGTCTCCGATCAATGATAAAATTGTGCAGAATGCAGACGTAAAAACCAATCTTGCCACGGATCTTGCCGTAAAAAATGCTGCGGTAAACGCTTTGCAGAACGACAATCCGGATATTCTTTTTGTAGACTTCGATGATGTGGATCATGCCGGTCATTCTTACGGTTTCTCTTCAACGGTTCCGCAATATGTTTCTTCGATCCAGACCACAGATACCTTTATCGGGGAAATTGTTACTGCAATGAAAAACAGGCCGACCTATGCCAATGAAGACTGGCTGGTAGTACTGACCACAGATCACGGAGCGGTAGAAACCTCTCATGGAGGAGGCGCTTTATCTGAAAGAAACATTTTTACCGTGTATTCCAATCCGGGATTTACTCCTCAGCAGATCAGCAAAACGGTTCTGGAATCCAACAAAACATTCAATCAACTCAACTTTCCTGCAGGAACGTATGCAAAACCGGCTAATCAGGCTGCTTTTAACTTTGGAGCCACTCAGGATTTCACCATTGAATTTTGGGTCAAGCCAAATGCTTCCTATAGCAGTGATCCTGTAATGCTTGGTAATAAAAACTGGGCAAGCGGAAAAAATAAAGGAATCATTTTCTCAGGATATTCCGGACAGACTTTCAAAATGAATATCGGTGACGGAACCAACAGGATTGACCTGACAGGCGGAAAGGCAGAAACCAACAAATGGAAGCATATTGCCGCCAGCTTCGACAGGGACGGTCTTGTTACGCTTTATGAAGACGGTGTTCCGGTAACCTTTGCCAAAATGAGCAGTATCGGAAACATTGATTCCGGGCTTCCTTTGACCTTAAATCAGGACGGAACGAATACGTACAGTCCCAACCTGGCAGCGTCTTATAAGGATATCAGAATCTGGAAATCAGCGCTTCCCAATGATGTGATCGTGAACTGGGCCAACCAGGATATTACACCATCCCATCCTTATTATGCTCAATTACTGGCTAACTGGAAATGTAATGAGACTTCCGGAAACACCCTGGCAGATTCAAGTTCTAATGCCAACAATATGGCTATTACCGGAGCTCCTGTTTATAATGCCAATACAACCAATAATTTCAAAATTTATGATTATACCTCAACCACAAGGGAAACAGACCACTTCCCTACGGTACTGAACTGGCTTTGTATTCCGGTACAGTCTTCATGGGGAATAGACGGGATCAACAGAATTCCGGCATGTTCTAATGAAATATTGGCCACAAGAGAAATAAAGACTGCCGCAGATGATTTGAAAATATTTCCTAATCCTGCCTCTGCAACTATTGCCTTTCAGTACAAGTCTGAAGATAAATCGATTAAAGCGGATATTATTGATGCAAAAGGAATTCTTATTTCAACCCATCATCTGAAATCTTCAAACGGCTATTATGATGAAAAACTGAATATTGAAAGTCTTGCAGCGGGAATGTATTTCCTTAAAATCAACGGAACCCAAAAGTCTCTGACGAAAACTTTTATTAAAAGATAAACAGTAAAGCAATTAGATTTAAATTTTTGATATTAGAACAAGGGTTTTCTATCCGGGTTCTAATATCTTTTTTTTGCCCTAAATATTGAGATCCAGTTGCATCTGTACATCTACACGGTCATAGCCTGCATCCGTAATAGGAATGTGTCTGAAGCCCAGCTTTTCATACAACTTTATTGCCGGAACCAATGCTGAATTCGTTTCCAGGACAACTTTCCCAGCATTCAGATCTTTCGCCAGATCCACCAATGTTTTGCCCAGCAGATATCCGATTTTCTTTCCCTGTGCCTTAGGGCTCACTGCCATTTTTGCCAGTTCATATATGGAAGGCTCATGTCCTGATTTCATGAGAGCACATGTTCCCACAGGCTCATCATTCAGTAAGGCAAAAACAATATGTCCGCCTTTCGCCAAGATCTCTTCTTCGGGATGGTCCAGAATTTTATAATCACCAGCTTCCATCACAAAGAATGTTCTGATCCATTCTTCATTTAAAGTTTTAAAAGCAGCTTTATATTGAGGTTCATAAGTCACTATTTTTACTTCTTCTTTAGTATCATCCATCGCTAAAAGGTTTTTGTTATATTCTGTTTTTAATCAGTTTTCCCAGTTTTTCAAGGTCGCTTTCCACACGGTCAGTCCATTCAAGGGCATAGTTCAGCCGCATACAGTTCTGATACTGGTTATATTGTGAAAACATTCTTCCGGGAGCAAAATTTACTTTCTGGTCCAATGCCACATCATAGAGGTCTTCTGTACATATTCTTTTATCCAGCTCCAGCCAGAGCATAAAACCGCCTTTGGGTTCCGAAACTTTGGTGTTATCGGGGAAATATTGATTCACGGCTTTCTGGATCTGCAGATAATTGGCATACAGCTTCTTCCTGAACATTCTCAGGTGATGGTCATAGCGCCCGTGGGCAAGAAAATCTGCAATCACATCAGAAAATAATGACGGACCACTTACGGTCTGAACCAGTTTCTGGCGAATGATCTTATCTTTAAATTTCCCTGGAGCTACCCATCCCACCCTGAACCCAGGGGCCAGCGTTTTTGAAACAGAGCCTGCCCACATCACAAGATCAGCTTCATCATAATACTTACAGGGTTTCGGTCTCTCTGCTCCGAAATAAATATTCCCGTACACATCATCTTCAATGAGGGGAACATTGTATTCGGTGATCAGCCTTACCAGTTCTTTTTTATTTTCATCCGGCATCTGGAAACCCAGCGGATTATTAAAGTTGGTCACAAAACAGCATGCGGAAAGCTTTGGCAATACTTTCTTTAAAGCATCCAGATCTACTCCATAAATAGGATGGGTAGGAATTTCCACCGCTTTTAATCCTAACAGCTGAATTGCCTGAAGCATTCCAAAATACACAGGACTTTCCACCGCCACAGAATCACCGGGCTGGGTAACTGCCATTAAGCAATTGTAAACGGCATTCATGGCACCGGAGGTGATCACGATATCATCTTCGGTTATCTTACCTTCCATCACGATAGACCATTTGGCTATTTCCCGACGGAGAACCTCGCTTCCCTGTACCGGCTCATAATTGGTACCGCTGTCATTTTTCCGCTTCATTACATCAATCATACATTTCTTCATCTTGGCTACAGGAAGAAGGCTTTTCCCCGGAATTCCCAGGGCAAATTGTGTGATATCCGTTCCTTCAATGGTTCCGAAGACTTTATCTATGAGATCCTGCGGGGTATTTTTCTTTTCAGACAGTTTCATTTGAGCCACAGAGGGCAACGCCAGTTTCCGCTGGGAAGTCTGGCTTACATAATATCCGTATTTGGGCCTCGACTCTACCAGAGAACGGCTTTCCAGTTCCATATAAGCCTGCTTTACGGTATTCAGGCTCACATTATAGAGTTTCTGGGCACTTCTCAGAGAAGGAAGCCTCTCCCCGAACTGCAGCGTTTCACTTTTGATCTGCTCCGTGACGGAATTGGCTATTTTAAGGTACAGGATATCTTTAGACATTGAAATTCCGGTTTTAAGTAAATGTACAATTTTCTCTGTGTTTTATTAAAAATTCAGCCAGTCTACCATATTGCTGATACTGCTTTTCAGTTGATCAGCATTGCGGAAATTGGGAGTATCATTCTTTTTAAAATAGTTTTCCGCCTTTAAAGCAAAATTTTCTTTTTCTGTTTCCGGCATTCTTTTTTTATCAAACATTTGAAAAGTAATACCGTCTTTTCCATTGGTGATAAGGCTCGCAAATGCAATGATTTCGTTTTTATCTTTTGCCAAAAGGAAAGGAAGCCCGAAACTCCGGTTCACAGTCTTAGCATCCTGTGCCTGTAGAAAAATATTTTTCAGTATCAACAGGTCTGAAATATAGACTTCAGCATATTGAATCTGTTCCTGATGTTGAACTATTGTTTCCATAAGTGTTCTTCTTGCTTAACAAAATTATGGAGTCCCGGGTTTTGGATACAGATACAGAAGAATAGAATATCATGGGTACAGATTTTCATTTTTTAATCTTGAATTCCGATTGCTGTGGATCTTTTGGAAAAACTCAAGGGCGCCAAGGTTTTTATATTATCTTGTTTTTAAGGCGCAAGAAAATTAAAGATTTTCAGCAAGGATGTACATAATTTTGTGGTTACATTCTAAAAACCAGAATAACATGATACATAATTTTTTCTCGAGATCACACAGATTGCGCAGATCCTTGCGTTGAAATAAAAATCCGCGTAATCTGCCATATCTGCGAGAGATTATCATATTCAGAATTATATACTTTTTTGCATTTTAAGCTATATAAAACCGGGCTGTTTCTCTGAAACAGCCCGGTTAATGGTTTTTAAAAGATCTGTGAGTATTACTCCACTTTTTTCAAAGCTTCTTTAATGCCTTCCAGCCCGTCTCCGAATTGGGCAAGCAGTGCCACAATCTGGGACATCCTGTCGGTCTCTCCTAATCCTTTTATTGTTTTATTTTTTACAAACGTTTTTTTGATTTCATCCCAACGCTCCGTTTCCTGCTCTGAAATGGTGCCCATCAGTTCTTTCAGTTTAAGCATATTCGCCTCTGCTCCTGTTGTTAAAGTCTGGGATTCATTCTGGTAATGATTCAGTATGATCTGGGTTACTTCATCGGTTTTCAGAATAGGCTGGATCTGTGCTATAAGCTTATTCATATTACGGTAAGACCCCTGTAGTTTGAACGGCGGTTCATTTCTGTAGTCATCAGACATCGCAGCAGAGGAAATATATTCTTTATTTACTTTAAGAACCGTATTTCTCACCATAATGGTATTTTTCAATACAGCTCTGAAGTCTGATATTTCATTGGAACTGAAATTCCCTTTCAGATTATCGGCCGGATTATTTGTTATCACGCATTCATAAAGTTCGTAAAGATTTTCCATTCCCGGCTGTGTCAGTCTGGTCAGGTATTCATTAGACATCAGGGCGTTTTCAATAAGGCTCAGGTCAAAAAGATCGGTTTTTGATCCCGATATTTCTCCCAGGTTATAGGTATCTGAACGGTTGGCCAGCATATCAGGAATTTTAAATTTCTCTCCGCTTTCCGTATATGGGTTCCCGGCCATTACCAGGCAGAATCTTTTGGAACGGAGATCATAGGTTTTACTTTCCCCGTTGTAAATTCCTTCTATTTTTCTCTGTCCGTCAGCCAACGAAATGAATTTCTGTAAAAACTCAGGGTTACAGTGCTGAATATCATCAAGGTACAACATCACATTATCTCCCATTTCCAGGGCAAGGTTCAGTTTTTCAAGTTCCTGTCTTGCTCCGGCATTTTTAGCTTCTGCAGGATCAGTGGACACAATATCATAGCCTAAAGACGGACCGTTGATCTTCATAAAAACCAAGCCCATACGTTCTGCCATATATTCCATCAGGGTGGTCTTTCCGTAACCTGGTGGCGATACCAGAAGAAGCATTCCCATTCTGTCTGTTCTCTTATCTGAACCTACTGTTCCCAGCTGTTTAGCAAGGTTAGCCCCGATCAGAGGAAAATAAACATCATTGATCAGCTTATTTCTGACAAAAGAGCTCAGGATCTGTGGCTTAAATGTATCCAGTTTTAATGCTTTTTTCTTTTCATCCACCCAACTGAACTTCAATTCCTGAAGGCGTTTATACTTTGGAACGGTCACTGTATTGAAACGGCTCAGACGGGATACAAATTCAAAATAATTAAGATGGTACTCCGTATCCTTTTCAAGGGATTTCAGTTCTTTAATGGTGACCTCATAAGAAATACGTCTGATATTTTTCGGATCAAATTTCTGAGTGATGATAAATCCTGCCGTTTCCTGTACAATATCTTTCTCAGCCTGCGGATCAAAGGCCTGCAATGCACCTTCTGCAATATAATAACATGCTGAAGGATGCTGATACATTGCCTGTACCTGGGTTATAAATTCCAGATCTTTGCCTTTTTCTTTCAGCTCCTTCATGAATAATTCATACAAAGCACCGCCTTTTTCCGAGATCAGGAAATTTTCTTTATCTTCCTGTTTCAGGTAGAATGCTGCGTTGATACAATCTGTTTCTTTAAGAATGTTATGCGTTGATGCAAAAGCATTCATTTCTTCTGACAGCTCCTTCCTTAAATACTCAAATCCCTGTTTTGCCGTAAATGACTGAGCGATGATGGCAGCTGCCTCAAACTGTTTGGTATAGTAATCTTTTCTTTCTTTTTCAAGGAAAAACCAGAACAGCTGGGCCAATGCTCTTTCCTGTGCGGTAAACCTCATCAGTCCGAGCTCGTTATGTATTTGCTGCAACCGGGTCACAATAATCTGAGCATCCTTATCATGAATTCCTTTTACAAGGCCTTCTCCGAAATGTTCTGCGAGAAACTGCTGTACCGCATTTTCGTTCTGCTGATCAGTTGCAATATCTTTATGGGAAGAGAATACATTCCAGGCTAAATATTCGAATCTTTTTACATAGCTGTTTTCCGACACAAATTCCTGATTCCAGACTTCTCTGAATTCATCTGCCGTATTGAAATTCAACGGCTCATAAAAGCTTGTTCCGGTAAGGTGATAATAATACTGGGCGTTTCTCAGGACCAAGGTAAGATCCAGTTTCTGCTGATTGACCGCAAACTTATAATCTCCCAGCGCAATAACGCTTTCACCATCTGCGTAGATCTCTTTTTTGTCTTTCAGCTTTCTTACCGCTTCCTGCTGGGAGGTTTTTAACAGGGTTTGGATTTCTTCCGACTTTGCGGAATCTTCCAGTTCTGCAAGTTGCCTGGCAAGATCTCTCACCTTTTCCACCATCAGGTCTGCTGCAAAATAGCCATTAATCTCATTTTCAGAATCAAATGATTCTGCTTTGGTCTGTACGGATTTCAGGATTCTCTGAGCTGCATCGAAAAGATTCTGTGTTCTTTTATTTCTTGATTCGGTAAGCTGTACTCTTTTATTCTGAAAATGGCCGTACACTTCTTCTCTTTTGGTTCCTATCTGCTGGATAAAATCATCAAAATCGATAAATTTTGTCTCCATTTCTTCCAGTTGAATGGAAAGCTTGGTCAGATATTCATCACATTTTTCAGGGGTCTGGGAAAGTTCCAGAAAATTAATAACAGACTGATCAAATAAAGTGATCTGCGCCTGAAAATCCGACGCAAGCTCCTTCCCTGAAATTTCTCTTTTCCTTTTGCTGAGTTCAAGTCTTTCCTGATTCAGGCGGGCAAAGATCAGCGAAATGTTTTCAATGATCTGGGTAGACCGGGAAGTGTCTTCTATTTTTAAATTATTGACAATATCCACCAATAATTCCAGCTGACCGGATAAGGTATTGATGTTTTCATCTATAGTTTTTGCGTCTATAGCTTTTTGCAGGGCAATAATGTCTTCTGATATTTTCTGAGCTTTCTCTTCATAAGGCAGCAAAGCACCTTCCTGAAGAAGAAAATCAACGCAGGCATTGGAAAGTTCGGTGTAGCGGTCTGCTAAAGATTTTTCGAGTGCATCCAATAAGTCCGGATCTGCATATTTGAGTTCACGGGCGCCCGTAACTTCACCTCTTAAGGCTCTGATCTGTGAAAGCGCATCGATATATTCCGTAAGCTGGGAATAGTGAAGTCTTTTGGTTTCATCAAGAATTTTATCGCAGGAATGCTTTATCTTTTCTAAAGCTTCTTCTGTATTCTTTCTCTGCTCTACGACCTTTTCATATTCATTGATTGCAGAATGGGCAATGGCTCTGATCTCCTTCAACGGCTGATCCAGCTTCTGAACTTCTTCTTCACCCAGAAAATAGTAAGTATCCAGAATGAATGTGGCCAGCTTTACAATATCATTATAAAGCCCGCTGTACGAGTCCTTTTTATTCAGAAGTGTGATCAGCTCCTGGCTTTCTGCCATTACTCTTACAATATCCTTATTCCCTATTTTATAAATTAAACGGTCTGCTTTTTCGGCGTTCGGTATAATTTCTTTGGAAAAAGGGGTCTGCCAGATCTGGGCAAGATGGTTTTTTGTGGTTTCTATGCTTTCACGAAGATAGATCAGCTTTCCATCATTCAAGAAGGTGAATCCGCTACAACGGATCGGTGTTTCTATCGTCTGGGTAATGATATTGTACGAGATCAGCTGGTAGTTGTTTGTTTTATCATCGTAAAAAACATATAAAAAATTCTCACCGTTCGGTTCTATGACTGTTTTAAGATAATATAACCTGTTCTGATCCTGCGAAATGACCTTTAAGCCGCCGGTCTGAAGTGCATACCCATTGGAAAACAATACGCCCTGATTTTCAGGCAGTAATAATCCTGAATATTTAAGTGCGTCTGCCCTGGAAACCGTTTTTTCCTTATGATTGTAAATGAAATAACGTTCTGTTTCCTGGTAAGGTTTTATTTTAAACAGAACAAGATTATCCAGATCACAGAAATGGATCTCCGCATCATCCAGATTCTGATCTTTATGAATCACATCTTCGGAATAGATTCCTTTTCCCGTATCGGTATTGTCTTCTATCTTGATGGTAATATCACCGCCAATACTTTCTACAAAAACTTTATCTGCCAGAGAGATATGGGGATGCTTCCCGGAGCGCTGCATATCTCTGGTTGCTTTTGTCCAGAGAAATCCATGCTGCTGAGGGTATGACGTCTCTGAGGCACTTCTTGAATCTACATAGATCAGCTGATTTTCTTTAATGAGCCATTTGAAAGCCTTGATGTCTGTAGTGCTTTCAGAAAGCTGGAAAACCATATAAAGGTAGTTCTCCGTAAAGGTAAATCTGGCAAAAAAGGTATTCCTGTAGTATTTGTAAAGGTTTTTAAACTCATCGATGAAGACCTCATCATTAATCAGGCTATAATCCTGAGGTTCAAACCGGTTCTGATTAATTTTATATATTGAAAAAACATCTGAAATGTTGATTTCAGTCTGTAAGCCTAAATGGGCATTGGAACCAAAGACCAGATGGTCTCCCAACGAATAGATATCTTTGGCGATGCAGCTGTGCTCTGTTGAAATTCTTTCGTTCGCAATAAGAGAAAAATCTACGCCTCCAAATATATTTTTGCGGCTCTCATTCAACTTTTGAAGCCTCTGAATAAGGTCATTTTTCTGCTCATTCAGGCGGTTCTGAATAATTTCGTAGGTTCCGGAATTAAGTTGTTCTGACATCGTATTTATTTAAGTTGTCATTACTGCTGTGAGACAGCAGATCCTTGTATAAGTCTGTTAAAAAAAACTCCCAATGGATATTTCAATGAGAGTTTTTTACGGTTTAAAACATTGCTGAATTAAACGTGGTTATTATTGACCGGTTTATTTTCCACACCAAGATGTCTTGCCATATCAAGGGCTCTTTCCAGAATTCCTTTTTCCTGCTGGTTGGCAAGTCCGTTCAGCTTGAAGATCAGGGAGGCGATGCTCATATTTTTGATGTCATCTGACGAGATTTTGTATTTATCTACCATTCCCATCACTTTGCCAATGATATTTTCACCGTCCCCTAAAAGGTTTTCTCTTACGATCTGTGCATTTTCACTGTGGCTTACGAATTTATCCAGTCCTTTTCCTGCAGAAACCTGACGGATCACATTATCGAAGAAAGTGTTATCACCACCTACGATGTCAATTTTTGCCGTTTTGAATGCTTCTGCCAATACCATTGACTGTGCTTCTGCGATATCTTTCTGAATAGCGATCTGAGCCAGTTCCACATCTTTTTCTTTGGCCAGCTGAAGACGGAATTCCTCGTGGTCTTTTCCGGCATCGTTCAGTTTCTTCATTGCTTCAGCTTTCTCTGTAATTCCTGCAGCTTCTGCCAGGGCTTTTTCTTTGATCACCTCAGCCTGTGCAATTCCTTCTTTTCTGGATGCATCTGCTTTTTTCTCAATAACAACCGCTTCTACGATTCCCTGTCTTTCTGCTGCATCAGCTTTAGCATGTAATACCTGAGCTTCAGATAATCCTACCGTTGCTTCTTCTTTCGCTTTGGCATCAGCAATGATCTTGCGTGCTTCTGCTTCTTTTTCTGCCGCATCTCTTTTTGCCTGGGCTTCGATTACATATTTCTGTGCATCTTTTTCGGCTGCCAGTCTGCGGGATTCTGCTGCTCTGGTTTCTTCGATCAGCTTTTTCTCTGCTTCCTGAGTGGCTACCGTGATTTCTACCTGCTTGTTTCTTTCTGCTGTTTTGAAGGCTTCAAGATCTTTGATCCCCTGCTGCTCTTCCACTACGGTTTTCTCCATGGTCAGACGCTCACGGATCGCATCCTGAATGCTTTTCTTCTCAAGTTCTATTGCTTTTTCTTTCTCAATTTGAGCAAGGGAAACAATTCTTTCTCTTTCTGTAGCTTCAAGGGCTTTATCTTTCAATACTCTTTCTGTTTCTACAAGGTCTGCACGTTCTTTATTTTTAGCAGCAATAACTACCTGACGGAGCTTATTTTCTTCTGCGATCTGCAGTTTTTCTTCAGTAGCAATGCGTACAGTTTCATATCTCAGCCTTTCTTCTTCTTCTACCTTTAAGATTTCTGCATTTTCCCGGGCTTTGATATTGGCCACTTCCCTTTTCTGGGATTCTTCTTTTTCAGCCAGTTGCTTTTCAAGCTCCAGGATGGCTTCACGGGCTTCTACGTTCTGTTTCGTAATTGTTTTTTCTTCGTCACGACGTACCTGGTTTGCTTTAATATTTTGTGTAGCCGTAAGTTCTGTAATCTTTTTAATCCCTTCAGAGTCAAGAATATTATCTTTATCTAATTTGTCAATTGAAGTCTGTTCAAGATAGTCGATGGCGCAGTCATCCAGAACATATCCGTTCAGGTCTGTTCCGATAATGTCCAGGATTTCCTGACGGAATTCGCTTCTTGCTTCATATAATTCTGTAAAATCAAATTTCTTTCCTACGGTTTTAAGGGCTTCCGAGAATTTGGCTTCAAAAAGTTCTCTTAAGGTCTGTGCATCTGAAGCTCTCTGGCATCCGATCGTCTGTCCTACATTGACAATATCATCTACCGATTTGTTGACACGGATAAAGAAAGCGACCTGAATATCTGCTCTCATATTGTCTTTACATATTAATCCGGCCCGGCCTTCTCTTGAAATTTCGAGCTTTTTCACAGAAATATCCATAGATTCCATGCGGTGGATGATAGGGATGACAATTCCGGCATTGAAGAAGACTTTTGTACCTCCATAACCAGTTCTTAAAATAACGATTCCCTGAACGGTTTTTTTATACATCGATAAAATCCAGAAAATCAATCCGACTGTTGCTACTGCAACAATAATAATCCCAGCAATTAAAGGTAAGTTCATAGTTTTATAAGTTTATAGTTTATATGTGAATGTGTTTTTTGTTTTAAAAATACCGGAGAATAATCTCCACGATATAATTCAGCATGATCAAAAAAAGAGTTAACATGGTTATTAGTCTTGTTTTTTAGTATCTCATTGATCTTTGCACGTAATAAATCCTTTTATCCGGCTCTTCGTCTACAATCATGACATGGGTTCCGTGTTCCAGCCTGCTTCCGTCTTTACTTCTCACCATCAGCGTCATTGGATCGCTTCCGATAAAGACTTCCATCATTCCTATTTTATCATCCTGAATGTTTGATTTCAGGCGTCCCTCTCTTCCCAGGAAAGCATAAGATGCTTCTCCTTTATGATTGATTTCTTTAAAGAAGGGGTTCAGGGGTTTCAATACTATTTTGGTAAGCAGCATTCCTCCGATCATTAAAGGAAATATGGCCAATATCCCGGCCCATACAGGCAGTGGAAAAAAATAATTCAGATAAAATGATCCCAGCCAGGTAACCAGTAATGATAAAGTAAGAAAATAGGTTACCGGAACAATATCCAGATTAAGAAATTTCAGGAAATGCATCCATGCCGAAGGATCATGTTCCGGCGCATGAAAATGACCGTCGGGAGCGTGAACATCGCCTCCGGCATCCAGGTCAGAATGAATTCCCACATCAATATCCAGGCCGGTAAGGATGGTAAACAGCCAATAGATCACCGAGAGGCCAAGCAATACACTTAACACTGTATTGACCGGGGAAAACGCTACATTTAAAAATTCCTGAAAGGTCATAGTTTAGCCTTTTTTAAGTGTTTCTTTTAATCTGTTTAAAGCTTCTTCAGCTTCCATATCTTTATTGCTGACCATTGCATCAATCTCTTCATCAATTGTTTTTCCTGATTTTGAAAGATCGGCATAGGCGTCTGCAAGGGCTTCCTGCTGCACTACCCTGTCTTTCAGTTTCTCAAGCATACTTACAGCACTTCCGTTGTCCATCTGGGTCATTTTCTGATTGATGTCTTTAGTCGCTTCGCTCACCTGTACTCTTGCTTTCAGCGTTTTCAGTTCGTTTTCCCATTTGGCGATACTTGATTTCAGGTGATTGATATTTCCCTGCATTTTTTCACATTCGGCATGAATTTTTTCATGTTCTTTCTGTAATTCAAGGGCTTTTTCCTGTGAGGAAGTCTGTCTTTTCAGGGCTTCTTTGGCAAGGCGGTCTGCTTCTGCGGTTTCCACTTCTCCTTTTTCTGCTTTCTGTACGATGACGATGGCTTTATTGTAATAGTCTTTGGCTGTCTGCTCTTCGGCTTCGGCTTCATTTTTTTTGCGGATATCAAGCGCTTTCAGCTGTGCCAGGGCTTCGATGCTTTTTCCCAGCTGTTCTTTCATTTCACGGATTCCCTGTTCCGTTGTATTGATCGGGTCTTCAAAGCTTTCGATCACAGAATGGATCTCCGCTTTTCCAATTGTTAATAATCTTTTAAAAATGTTCATTTTAAATATCTTTTGTAAATTACTTACTCATTTCAAGCATTTCGTTGGTAAATTCCCCTACCAGGATCCCCAGTGAATTGATAGATGCCATTACTTCATTCTGGGCCATATTATCTGTGGGCAGCGTATCTCTGAAAATAACCCTACGGCCTGTACCATCCAGGACAAAAGCACCGTGAACGATATCCCTGTTTTTCTGAAGCAGTTTCCGGAAGGTCTGTTCGGAAGGGTTTTTGATTTCGAAAAGAAACTGTTCCATGATCAGAATAGAGTCTGATATAATAAGGATCATATTTTTTATCCCGTTGGATTCTTTTTCAATGATCAGGATTCTCTGAGCCTCATCTTCAAGAGTAATGGTAAACTCATAATCCTGCAACCACTCTTTGACCGTTCTAAATATTTGATTTTTCATGATGGCTTGTTTTGTGTTCAAATTTCTTCTACACAAATATAACATAAAATTTTCAAATTGCAAATATTTTTAGCATTCATTTATTTCAGATTCTCTATATTTGCAAAAAAGATTAGACAAAATGAGCTTCTTTGGAACTAATATTAAGAAAATAAGACAGGTAAAAGGGCTGAGCCAGAAAGCTTTTGCAGATCTGTTTGATCTGAACAGAGGGGTAATAAGCTCTTATGAGGAAGGACGTGCCGAACCGAAAATCGAAACGATATTAAAGGTTGCTCATCATTTTAATCTGAATCTTGACAAATTACTGACAGAAACCCTGCAGGTAAATCAGTTAGCAAGTGTTTCTGATATTGACCAGCTGATGCTTTTCCCGGAATTGGCCATTCAGAATAATAAAGAAGCGAAAGCAGATCAGGAAAAACAAACCCCTGATTCAGAAATTTTGCAAAAAATATTAGCATCAGTAGATCTCGTTTATGAATTTACACCCGATAAACCTCTTTTACCGCAATACCAATATGGGGATATTTTATTTCTGAACAAGGCAGACCTCACCACAGAAAGCCACCATACATTACTGCTTCACACAGATGGAATAATACAGTATCTGACTGATCACCAAAAAACAAAAAACCAACAGGCTTATAAAGTGGTAGGCTATGTTTCCACAGCAGAAAAAAATATTTTCAGCAGTATTTTTGAAAGACTTGAAAGGCTTGAAACGAAATCCCAGTAATATAAAATTAAAAGCTCCCCACAACAGATGATGCGGGGAACTTTCTTTTATTAAAAATCTAAATCCTGTTTTTAAATCTTTGTAATGACCATTCTTCGTAGGAAGGAGGTCATTGATGCAGTACCACAACCATTACACATCACAAGGCTGCCTGTGATGGTATCCCCCTGTTTCAGATTAAGGACAACAGAATCATAGGCCCCTGCCCTTTGGGAAGCCGAAACGCCAAGAAGCACCATTGTATAATACTGCTGTGATTGCGCAACTCCGTTTTTAAGGATAGACATCAGGCGATGTGCCGCCACATTTGTGCTGGTGTGGTAGCCCGTTTCCATAAATTCGATCTTATAATATCCTGATTTCGGGCAAGTCCAGGTATCCGTAGCAAGATTAAAGTCTGCTCCGCCATTGGTATTGAAGTCCACAGAAGTAAAATTGGCCTTGTAAGTTGTTCCCTGATTATGGGTTTCCGAAGTGGAAGAAGATACTGCACAGATATAGCTTGTATCTGCTTTAGACAGTAAAACCAGCTGATATGTTGTTCCTCCGGCTGTATTATCATCTGTCTTAACCAGGAGAGCAGATTCTCCGGGCAATAAGGGAACATTCTGAGCATTATCAATAAGCTCAGTACCATTCGCATCAATGGTAAGAATATACATCTGCGAAGTATTTTTAACATAATACGTTCTTCCTTTCCGGTCCAGGCCTGTAGTAGAATCAGGAAGTGTTACAGTACCATCTGCAGTTCCGGCCCAGGAAACATAAAAGTCATTTTCACTTATATTGTAGGTATTGGCGGTAATATTTCCATAGGCAGCGGCAAAGGAACCGTTCACGGTAATTTTTGATCCCGGAGAGGTGGTACCAATCCCTACGTTACCCATCTGAGCGTGTAAGTTTCCCAGTCCACTTAGCAGGCTAAGGGTTATCAAAATAGATTTCATACATTTTTATTTTTTTAATTATTCATTTGTTTTATCCACCTATATCCCAGAACTGTCCGGAAATGGTCAACGGAATTTCTGACCAGCTGTTGATGGATGGTCAAAAATAGAGTGCTCGATCAAAAAAATTTAAAAAGAAGACATTAATTAGCATTAATAAATTTCGTATTTTAGAGAGAAAATCATTAATTTTAAAAATATAAACAGATGATAACCAATAAAATAAACATTAAAACATGTTAATTTAAATTAAAAGAAAAGTACCCTCTATTATTTACTCTTTTAAGGTAAGCATCAGTTATAATTTTCTTTACACCTGCCTGAATATGAAATTAATTCTACTCTGTCTGCTATGCTTTACCATCATTATTTCCTGTGGGCCATCGGAAAAAGATAATGATTACTTCGATTCTATTACTGATGAAGTATCTCTTCTCAGGAAAGAAAATCCGAAACAGATCAAAAAGTTATACGAGAGGGAGCTTAAGAAGTATAAACAAAGTGAAAAGAAAATATTTCTTTTAAGCAGCAAGTATGTTGAAATGTCCCTGTCTGCTGATGAAAGACTGAAGCAAATTCCTTTGGTATACGAACTGCTGAGGCTCAACAACAATAAGTATGAATACATCACTATCATTGGCAATTATAATCTGGCTTCACAATTTGAACTCAGCTCTCCGGATTGGTCTCTGAAGTGTATTGACAAAGCTATAGAGTATAGTGAGAAAACTGAGAAGAAATATTTCCTTCCACATCTCTATCATTTCAAAGGCCGCCTTCTTTACAACAAAAACGATTATAAAAATGCACTGGACTATTTTAATAAAGCACTGCATTCTTATGATCCGCAAAAAGATATCCTCTATGTTTCATCCATGTACAACAATATAGGAATGTGCTATGATAAAATGAAAAACCTTGACAAAGCCATCAGCGAAACCTATAAAGCCATTGATATCCTGGAGAAAAACCGAAACCCCAATAATGGAGAACTTATTTTTATCAATTATATGAAAGGGGGACTTGCTGAATATTTTTTACAAGCCAGGGATTATCAAAAAGCCGAAGATCTTTTGGCTACCAAACTCAACTTCTCTCTCCATAATAATAATTATCGCATGGCCCTGTATGCGGCAAAAAAGCTGATTGATCTTTATAAAAACATTCTCCATGAACCTGAAAAAACAGGAAAGATCATTCAGTCATTAGAACCCATTGAAACTAATTTGAAAAAACCTGCGGACAGAATTGAACTGTATGAGCTTACCCAGGAATATTATTCTCAAAAAAATGATATTGAGAATTTTAAAAGAATTTCTAAAAAGCTTGTGGAAGCTAACAAAGAACGTAACAATTTGATTGAAAAAGAATTAAAGATTAATTTTGATATTGCTGATAATTACATCATCAAAAATATAAATACTGAAAACAGCTATCATAAAAGAAATAATATGCTGCTGCTATTTTCTGTTGTCCTTTTATGCTTTATCTTCCTGATTATCACAACAAATCTCATCAGATCAAGAAAAAAAAGAGAAGAACTTGTAAAAAAGGAAAAAGTAATTTCTGCCAACCAGCACAAAATTCTGGAGCAGGATATTGAGCTGCAAAAGGAGAAAATCAGGAATCTCCATCTGAACCTCAACTTAAAGACGGAAACGGAACGCGCATTTTTAGAAAATCTAAAAAAAATAAAGAAAGCTAAAAATACAGATACTGAAGAGGTTTTGAAAGACCTCCAGTTCAAGATCAATAACCTGATTATGATCGACAGAAAAAGCAATGACCTCATCAATGAAAGTTCTCTTGAAAACAAACTTTTTATGGAAAGACTTTCTGAAAAGTTTCCCCTCCTCACCAGTCAGGAACTCAAACTATGTGTCTATTTTAAGCTTAATCTCGCTGCAAAAGAGATTTCCCTGCTCGAAAACTTCACCGTAGGCAGTATAAGGGTATACAAGACTAAAGTAAAGTTCAAACTTGGCCTCGACAGGGAAAATGACCTGAGTGAATTTTTAAACAAATTCTAAGGCACCGGGTTTATCTTTTATTTTTGAATCTAAAAACTAAACTTTTGTGTAGTCTTATTTCTTTTACATACCTCTATTTTTGTTTTAAAATGTAAATAATGGAAGAGCAATATTCCCGAAACAGGATATATGTAAAAGAAGAAGAACAGAAAATCATAAAGGATTTTTCTATTTTACTTGCCGGATGCGGTATAGGGAGCAATATTGCCGAATGTGCCCTGCGTTTTGGTTTTGAAAACATTACACTGGTAGATGGTGATACTATAGAATTATCTAATCTGAACAGGCAGAATTATACTTTTCAGGATGTCTCTTCTTATAAAGCAGAAACTTTATACCAACGTCTGAAAAGCATTAATCCCAATGCCAACATCCGCTACCATAGCGAGTTTATCAATAAGGACAATGTATCGGAAATTATTGGCAGCCATGATCTGGCAATCAATGCATTAGATTTTTCAAGTGATATTCCTATCGTGTTTGACAAAATCTGCCAGGAAAAGAATATTCCTGTTCTTCATCCCTATAACCTGGGCTGGGGAGCCTTAGTTATGGTAATAAGCGAAAATATGGGATTGGATTCTCTGCAAAAAGCTGAGGAAAATTTCAATGAAGTAAGCGTAGTACAGTATGTTTCCAGCCATATGAGATACTGGGGAAATCCCCAGAAATGGCTGGAAGAAGTGGTTGAAGAGTATATTAACGAAAACAAACAGCTTCCTCCTCCTCAATTGTCCATTGCCTCATTTCTGGCAGCTGCAAGTTGTGTAAAAATTGCATTTAATATTGCCACCCAACAATCTGTAAAAAAATTTCCCGATTTTTATCTTACAACTGTTAACTGACAAATTAGGAGTTGTATTAATCCTTTTCATTATACTTTGTCATCAGTATATAGCCTCCTTTTCGGGAGGCTATATTTATCAGGTCTGTTTCGCAAAGTGCTTCTATACGCATCTTTTGATCTTTATCTGATTGTATAGGTCCTAATTCACAGTCAAACCAGGCAATTGTCTCAATCGCATTTTTAATGATGCCTGTCAATATCCGGAAATTTTCTTCAGACAGCAGCAGGCTTTCAAGGTAATTCTGTAACCTGGCTCCTTTTCTGTAGTTTGGGTAGTCTTCCAGGCCCATAAATGAAAGCATCCATTGTTTATTATATTTGCCCACTGCTTTGGCTATTCCGATATAGTCTGCAATAAGCTCATCATGCAAATTATTAGATGCAAATCCATATGTTTGTAGGGTATATAAATGTGTACACTCATGCTCAAGCCTTATTAAATACGAATAAGCCTTCCATTCATCATCCGGAAGGCCTAAATAGCCTGCCGAAACATTACTGTAAGGTTTATTGCTCAGAACAATGATCTTATCTTTATATAAATCCGGATCAGGCAGGATATTTTTAGAAAATTCTTCATTCCAGTTTCCGAAAGGATTCGTTTCTGTCCATTGCTTTTTCAATGCGTGGATCCTTGCCCAGTTATTCATCCCGCTTGCCAGAAAGGCCCCCATAGATTCAGGAACTTCTATTGGGTTGCTTTTATGGAGAAAACTTTGTACAATGGTTGTAAAGTCTTTACTGTCCGGTACAGACACCACCGGAATTCCACCGGCAATGCTTTCGTGGACACTGATAGTGAGTCCTTCGACATCATTCAGTTTAAGGCCATGCTGAAACTCCTTATAAGATTCTTTTCCTTTCAAAACTGCATTGATATAGGCGTCAGTTTTGTTGATATCTGCTTGTATTGGAAAATGCAGTTGGGGATAAAAACTTTTCAGCGTCTGAAATGAATTCAGGCTGTTTGTTTGAAGATAATCTTTCCAGAACTTAATACAAAAATTTTCTCCAGATGGTATTGTTGTAATACTTGCTGGAGAAAATTTATTTTGAAAATAAGATTCAAGTTCTTTCGAAACCTGAAATTCCTCGTTATTTTTCATTGCTATCATTTTTGAACCTTTTAGCTTCAGGCAATCTGTCGTTTAGCCAATTTTGAGAACAGACCATCCATTTCCATCAATTCATCATAAGTTCCTGTTTCTACAATTGTCCCTTTATCCATTACATAGATACGGTCCGCATTTTTAATGGTGCTTAATCTATGGGCAATGATAATACGGGTTGCCTGCAATTTATCCAGGCTTTCAGAAACAATATTCTGGGTTCTGTTATCCAGCGCACTGGTAGCTTCATCCATGAATAATAATCTCGGCTTATGAACGATAGCCCTGGCAATCATCAGCCTCTGTCTCTGCCCGCCTGAAAATGTTCCTGCTCCTTCACTCACTACGGTATGCATTTCCATAGGCATCTGTTTTATATCTTCTTCCATTCCGGCCATTCGGGCGGCTTCCCAGGCATCATCAAGTGTAAGTTCAGAATTCCCTACAATATTCTGGTAAATACTTCCGGCCATCAGAGATCCGTTTTGCAATACCACGCCTATTTGTCTTCTCACTAACTCTTTATTCATAGAGTCAAAAGAATCACCATCGAAATAAATAGATCCTACTTCCGGGTGCTCAAATCCTAACAGCAACCTCATGATGGTAGATTTTCCTGAACCGGAAGCTCCGACAAAAGCAACCATCTCACCGGGTTTAATTTTAAAGGTAACATTATCCAATACTAAAGGCTGATCCTGATTATACCGGAAAGAAACTGAATTCATCTCAATCTCCCCGGCCAGTTCTCCCGGATCAACACTTTGTTCTGCAGACTCAGTTTCTTCTTCCAAAATAGGCTTTACCCTTTCATACAGAGTAACCACATTAAGGGACGTGATTAAGGCCATACTCAGTCTGAGACTATCATTCAAAAACTGGTTGAATGCCGTAATGAATGCCATAAATGCTCCTACTGTAAGCATCGTGGTGACTTTATCGGAATTAAGTACCGTATAGTAAAGAAAAGAAAAGAAGAATATGCTTGTGAGAAGCGGATAAGAAGCATTGAATGTCTCCACAAAGTTTTGGTAGCTTCCTGAATTAAATCCTAATTTTTTAAGTTTAGAAAATTTATCTGCCCACAGTGCAAAGACTCTTCTTTCTCCCCCTGTTATTCTTATTTTGGATATCCCTGATAGGAACTCAAACAAAAAGCCTTGTATTTTCCCCTGATATTCTGAGACCTGTCTGTCATACCTCAATTTCAAACATCCGATGGTAACCATAAAAATAACGGCAATAAGCCCCAGTCCTACTCCCATCCAGGCCAGTTTGGAATCGTAATAAAAAAGAAGTATCAGATTCACAAAAGAAAATGCGCCACTCAATACTGCTGTCATTAAAGTACTGGAAACTATCTGACGTATTGCGTTTATACTTAAAACCCTGTTTGTCAGATCCCCCGCACTGAATTTTTTATAGAAAGTAACCGGTAACCTCAGCATATGATCCATAACGCCCGCCTGAAGGTTGATACTGGATTTGGTTTCTACTCTTAGCTGCAGTACTCCCTGAGCAAGATGCAAACCTGCGGTTACGAGACCAATCATAATCATAATCCCAAAAACCTCTAAATGAAGCGATCTGTCTGCTGTAGGAATTACATCATCATACATCATTCCGGACAATATGGGAACCAACAATCCTATTAAACTGCCCGCCAAAGCTGCAAGCACCAATACTTTTGCATCGTTCTGTATTCCTTTCATGGCAAAGCCCGCCACTTTTCTCACGGAAGACATCTTACCGTCAAATCCGGAGAGAAACATATATCCGATAGGTTCTAATGTTTCTGCGATCTCACTGTTGATTCGTGATTCTATTCCTGTTGATAAGTCTTTTATGGTATAAGTGTCAGATTTTGTCTGTAATAAGGCAACAGGAGTTTTATCTTTTTTTGTAAATGCCAATAAATGGCCATTTTCTTCTTTCCACCATGTTCCTCTCAGGATGATTTTACGGATTCTTATTCTGGAGCTTTTGGCTATTGCATACAACTGATTAGTTACACTGTTTTCATAAGACTCTATATGTTTAGGCTCATCTATTTTGAACCCGGATTGTTCTCCTATCAGCTGGCAGGTAGAGAAAAGAATACTTTTCTTTCCTGTAAAACCTGAAGTTTCAGCCTGAACATGTTCTTCATTACCCGCAACAATGGATCTGATTTTCTGTAAAGTATTTCTGATTCCGTCTTCTTCCAAGACTCTTTTTTCCTGAAAGCGCTTGTTTTCTTCGGATTTATAAGTCTCTATAAGAGCATTAAGCTTGTTATAAAAATGTTCTTCCAGCTTTTTCAATGAAAGTAAAAAGTAGATATCATCCTGAAGTACTTCCCGTGTACTGAGTACTTTCAGTTCAGCATTACCATTCAATGATTTTATCCACAACTTATTCGATACCGGTGTAAGAAAACCGGGTAATTTATCATGACTAATGGGAGTACTTTCAGCATAAATACTTACTTCTCCCTTTAGGATATGTACCCAGTTGATTCCGCTTGAAGGGAAAGCAATGGCATTCTTTTCTAGTTTTATTATCTTATAATCATCCAGCGCCGTGTATACTCTCGGGCTGTTATGATTACAGATTACTGATGTTGTTTTTGAAATCCATCGGTTAATCATATTCTTTAGAAAGAAATGATCCATCTCCAGAAGTTTGTTTTTATCTATCGGCAAAAGTTTTGCATCCCCTGAAAAGGCAATAAGTCTTGTATTTTCAGTAAGATTTTCAGTCCTCAAACTGAATACTATCTCTCCTTTCTCTACTGTATAGAAATGTTTCAGAGGAATCAGGTAATTACCATTCTCATCAATTTTAGTATAAAACACATTTACCTCTCCTGAAAGTACCATCCAAAATTTGTCTGTATCATTCAGGGTAAAAGGATTTTCAACATTGATATATATCTTTTCTTTTACAGGCATGGTATTTTGTTTTATTTAGTTTCAATTAATTTTGAATACACCCCATTGAGCTTCATAAGGTCCTGATGAGTTCCTCTTTCTACGATTTTTCCGTATTCCATTACTATGATTTCATCGCAATCGATAATGGTACTGAGCCTGTGAGCTACAATCAGGCAGGTACAGCCTCTCTTTTTAATATTATCCATTACGGTTTTTTCAGCTGTTGGATCCAATGCACTTGTAGCTTCATCCATCACCAGAATAGAAGGATTGGTAGCCAGAGCTCTTGCAATCTCCAGACGCTGGCGCTGCCCTCCACTGAAATTGCCCCCTCCTTCCAGTACTGAGCTGTCATAGGCATCGTTCCTTGCTGCAATTACATCATGAATAGCCGCATCTTTTGCAGACTGGATAATACTTTTATCTGAAATTGTAGCATCCCAGAAAGAGATATTTTCTTTAATTGTTCCGTTGAAAATAAGAACATCCTGATCGATTACTCCCAATGATTCTGTGATAACATTTCTTGGGATATCATCTTTATTTTTTCCGTCGAATAAAATTTCACCTTTCCAAGGCTTGTAAAGGCCAGAAGCTATTTTAGCTACTGTTGACTTTCCGCTTCCGGAGCCACCTACCAAAGCTACCCGGCTACCCGGCTTCAATTTCAGACTAAAGTTTTGTATAAGAGCCGGCATTGTGGTATTGTATCCAAATGTTACTTCACGCATCTCAAAATAACCTACCAGTTTGCTATTGCCTTCTTCTTTTACTATTGTTTTTTTATCTGTATTTTCCAGAAACTGATCATCAATTTCATAATTCATTACGTCGTCAATTTTGTTCATGTCACTTTCTGTTTCATGCAACATGGCACCTGCAGAAACCAACTGATTGACTGGAGAAATAAAATTCCCCATCAGAAAGGTAAAAGCCACCAGAGTTCCAAGGGTCATCTCACCATCCATAATTCTTAATGCACCTACCCCTAAAATCAGGGTTGTAGTAAGTGAAGTAACCAATGGAGGTATTGCATTCAGCCGGATAGTTAACCAGCCCAGTTCCTGCTGAGCGTTTGTCACTTTCGCAAGATATCCGATCCAATTGGTGAAGAAGTCATTTTCTCTTCCTGATGCTTTCAGGGTTTCTATCATACTGATTCCTGAGGTTGTAGTCCCCAACAGCTTTCCGTTTTCATTGCTTAGGCGCCGGTTACCGTCCTTTCTTGCTGTAGAAACATATCGTAAAACCGCTACATTAATTGCTGCCATCAGTATTCCTATTATGGTCAAAGGCACATCATAGGAGAACATAAGAAATGCATAGAAAATAACTATTATTATATTGAGGGCTGCGTTGGCAAGATCGCCACTCAACAGCCTGGCTACTTTATCATTGAGGGAAACCCTGTTACCTATTTCACCGCTATAACGCTGGGTAAAGAATGCAATCGGCAAATGAAATACATGCCAGAGAAATCTACTGGAGGTAGTAAGGGCCAACTTTGTTTCAAGTTTCAGAAGATAGTACTGCTGGATGTAGACCAATGCTGAGTTCACCAGTAAAACAGCTCCCATGATAAGCAATAATGGCATCACAAAGCCTGCATACCCATTCACCAGATATTTGTCTATAAAAATTTTGATAAATGACGGGATCACCAATCCCGGAATAACAAGGAAAAGGCTTGCCAGTATAAGATAAATAACACTTAATTTGGAATTGGATATCCTTTCTGCCAAAGAAGACATCAATCCCCTTTTTTCATTTCCTCTTTCAAAGTTTTCAGTAGGATTAAAAGTAAGAACTACTCCTGTATACGCATCATCAAACTCCTGATGGGTAACCTGATATCTTCCTTGTGCAGGATCACTCAGATATACTTTATTCTTTGTAAATCCTTCCAATACCAGAAAGTGATTAAAATTCCAAAAAATAATGGCAGGGGTCTGTACCTCTATCAGCTTTTCAATAGATTTGGCGTAGCCTTTAGCATCCAGTCCGAATTCTTTTGCTGCTTTGATAATATTGGTTGCCTTCAGCCCATCTCTCGAAACACCACAGGCAATTCTTAGTTTCTCCAACGGAACAAATTTGCCAAAATACCCTAAAATAATGCTTAATGATGCAGCGCCGCACTCTACGCTCTCCATCTGCAAAACAGTAGGAACCTTGACAAGTTTTGCCTGTTTGTTCAACACAAAGTTAGTACTCTTTTCCATCTTTCAAACTCGGTTATTAGTATAGATCAAAGAATTTTTTAAACGCCGGAACGACAATTGTGGCAGGAGGTTCCTGATTAATTGTAATTTTTCCGCTACAGGAAGTACCTTCCTTTATCGCGACATTAGGTCCTTTGGCTGAGGTCCATTTGTAACCACTGTAAGATTGGGCATCTTTTTCAAACTCTACATGCACTTCGAATAAAGGGCCTGAAGCTAACAAACCTTTGGCCAGCTGGTCATTTTTTACTAAAGTCATTAATCCTTGTTGAGTAATAGGAAAATCAGAAATGTAAGTAACTTTTCCTTCTATGAATCCATATTCCTGAGGTTGTACTGTAGAAGGAACAACAAAAGCTTCCATTCCTTTTTTTATTTTCTTTCCATCCTGAGAAGGGATATAAAGGACTCCTTTCAGTCCTGCTAATTTTTCAGTTCCTAAATTTTTTAACTTAAATAAAGGAGTTCCTGCTCCTACCACAACTCCTGCATCTGTAAGAACTTCTACAACTTCTCCATCATAAGGACTCTTTATTTTATTCTGTGTTTCATATCTTTCGGAAAGGAACTGAAGATTTCTTTCTGCTTCAGCAATACGCTGATTTTGCAGCGTTATTTTCTGCTCCAGATCAAAGCCTAAATTATGTTGTTGGCTAGATGTTTGAGCCATTTGTGCTTTTAATCTTTCTATGGTATTTTTTGAAGCGTCTATCTGCTGTTTTGTTCCGGCGACCTGTGACTTAATAATGAGCCCTTTACTAAGAAGGTTATTCTCAGATTCCAACTGGCTATAAAGAAATGCAAGTTTTTTCTTTTCTGCTTCGATTTCCCCCTGGATACTGACTCTGTTTTGACTGATCAGTTTTCCTTCTAAGTGATTGCCCTCGTTTCCATAGGCCATTAGCTTTCCCATTTCAAATTTTCTGTCTGATAGTACTGCCTTGGCATCTTCTATCTGCTGAAAAAGATCGGTTTGCTGTATCGTAGCAATTACATCTCCTTTTTTTACTTTATCTCCTATAGCAATATGTAACTTCACAAGTTGTCCCTGAGAGGTTGCAACCACCTCATGAACCTCTCCGCCAAGTACAACACCTACTGCATTAAGTTTCGTTTTTACAGTACCCAATACGGCCCAGCAAATTCCTGTCCCCAATGCAATGAAAACAGTAAATAGGGCAATCCATGCCTTTGGTCCCGTAACTTTTATTAACTGATCTAATTTTTCCGGAGTAGAAAGTTTTTCTAATGCTGACTTTCTAAAAAAACCTGCTGACATAATTTTAGTATTTAATAATTAGCTATGTTTGGAATGGTATAAAATACATCCTGATTAAGAGTAAACCCTCTATCTCCCTGAGAGATTAATGTTCCCGTTTCATGTCTGAGACTGATAATGGCATTGGCAAACTGCTGGTAAGCCTGCAGATATTCCAGTTCCGAGGAAGTAAGTCTTTCCTGGAATAAGATTACATTCAGGATCGTTGTGAGCCCTGCTTGGAGTTTTACCTGCTCACTGTTGAAAGCCTCTTTATAAGAATCCAACGCTTCTTTTGCTCTTTGCAGAACAATGACACTATTATCCAGTTTGTTAATTGCATTGCTTATATTGAGTTCTATATTCCGCTGAAGGTTTTCATTCGATATTTTCTGATCATTCAAAGAAACAAGGTCTTTCGCATAATTTCCTTTTGCCAGATTATTATTGACAGGAAAAGTAAAAGTAAGTTTGGCACCTGCCCCAAGATTTCTTCCCTCATTATTGGTAAATGATGAAAAGGTTTTATCAATTCCGTTTCCAGCAATAGCACTTCCATAGAAAACAAAACCGGTAAGATCTAACTGAGGTTTTGTATTGTTTTCAGCCAATCTGTATTGCATTTCCAGTGCATCAGAAATTTTTCCTACAGCCTGTAAATCTCCTCTTTTTTCTTTTGCTATTTTGATAAAAGCCGTTCTGTCAAGGTCAATTCTATACTCAGATTCGGGAATGGTAGGAAAATCATTGACAGGAATACCCAGCTGTAAACTTTCCTCATTGCTTAATCCAATTGCTCTTCCCAGATTTACTCTTGCCTCAAACAAACTTTGTTCTGCCAAAGCTGTCAGCTTTTCCTGATTCGCAAGGTCTGCATTCACCTGGGCCAAATCTCCGGCCGGCTTTTTATCTGCTTTGATAAGTTCTTTGGTAACATCCAAAACATTTCTTACCCGACCTTCGTTTTGTTTATAAATTTCTACTCTTTTATAAGCCAGGTAATAATTCCAATACGCCTGGCCGATTTGCAGAATGGTATTTGAGTTTGTAAACTCATTACTGCTTTTGGAGTTTTCTATATAGAGTTGTGAGATCCTTTCGGAAATTGTGGTTACATCTCTCCCTCTTCCCCTCAACAAAGGCTGTGTCAATGAAAGATTGACTGAGCTTACATGGTTCCCCCAGAAAGCCCCAACATATTGATTAAAGCCGTCATAAGGAAAGTTATTATTATTAAAACCATATTTTAAACTTATGTCTGTTATTTGTCCTGTTCTCAATTTCTTCCGTACTCCGGCAGAAAAATCCAACGTATTGGTTTTTAAAATCTTATCTATAAACTGATTTCTGGGATCTTCACCAAAAAGGGTATACCGGTTGGTTTTAACTGCGACTTCCGAGAACAGATTGACATCAAATACGCTTCTCTGAATCTGAAAATCGGCTTCCGCACTTTTTATAGTATAGGCACTTCTCTGAATGGTTGGATTTTTTTCAAACGCTATATTTGAAATTCCCACCAGATCACAATTTATTTTGGATTGTCCATAGAAGCCGGTAATACCGACTCCCGTAAACAGCACGCAGATAAATTTATAAAACCTCATTTTTAGAGATGAATTAATTCTATGTTAAACTTCTGAAAATCTGTGCAGTATCTGCCCAAAACGGGATCCTGCCTGAGCTACTCCATCCAAAATATTGGTATCTATAAGATCTTCTTCTTCAGGATTGCCATATCCCAGCTGATCGGTTGTTTTTCTCAACCTGTTTGAAAGGAATAATGCCAAAGCATAGTAGAAGTTTGATCTGAATTCCGGATTTTCAGCCATCCTTGCGCTTATTGTATCCCGGGAAATCTGATAGACTACTGATGGCAGCGTAACAACTACTGAAACAGACGGAGGCCTTGACTCCAGGAAAGACATCTCTCCTACGATTTCACCAGCTTCCAGCTTTGCTATTGCGTCTCTATTATTACTATCTGAAAACACAGATAGCTGACCCGACAGCACGATGAATAAGCTGTCTATACATTCTCCTTTGTTGATAAGGGTGTATCCTGCCGGCAATTCCAGCTTATTTCCGTTATGGATCATCCATTCTACATCTCTGTCATTTAATTGACCTAAGAAAAAAAGTACTCTTTTCATAATATAGATTCTTTTAATAAGGTTATGCTAAAATATTTTGTTTTTCATTGATGATTACGCCAAAAAAACTGCGATACCTGACGCTTTATTTACTTTTCACTTTTTGTAAAGAATCATAAATTCCTGTATAATCTGTCATGATCTGACCACTCTTATCGTCTTTGACTACATCATCTGATGGGTTATCTGATTCTATATATTCTGTTTGTGGCTTTACAGGAATATTGATATACAGATATTCCGGATCAGACTGATCAGTAACTCTGATTTTTTTGTCAATGGGTGGTTTTCTTCCAAAGAATTTTTCTAAAGCTTCTTCTGGATTTTCAAGTAAATATTTTTTGAAATCTTCATTTTCCCAGGCTTCAGAGATAATTCTAAAGAATACTTCCTGTCCTTTTTTCTGTTCTTCTGTTAAGTTCATATTTTTATTTTATATCTGTTATTCTAAAGAGTTGATGAGTTCTTTAGGGCTGATGTTATATTGATCTGCAAATAATTTTGAGAAGTAATGCACATCATTATAACCTACTGCATAAGCGATCTGTGAAATAGATTTTTGTATATAATTATCTATCATCTGCTTTGCTTTGTGCAACCTTAATATTCTTATGTATTTATTGGGTGTCAGGAAAACAAGGTTCCCTATTTTTCTATGTAATTGTCTCTCGCTAACTGCCATCTTGTATGAAAGTTCATAAAGACTCAGCTCGTTTTGGGTAAGTGAGCCAAAAATTTCTTTTTCCAGATTAATCAGCCAATCCTGATCAATTTTTGCAATTTTCTGAGGATTTATTTCGTCTGAACAAAGCTCCCGGACATTCTCATTAGATTCGTATATATCAAAAATCTCCGGACGGCCTCTGAATGTTAGATTCAATGCTTTAGATTTTGTTTTCAGCATTATTTCTTCAATGATATCACTGATTTCTTTACTGCTTGAGAATATGATCTCATCTTTTTTTTCTTTATGGTGCAAAGCGGTACTTTTGCTTACAGAAATGATATTTTCCAGGGGGTGCTTGATATTTTGAATGATCTGCTCCAGAATGTCAGGAGAGTTCCAGTCTATATTTCTTGCTGTATTCATCTTAGTGGGATTATTAGTTTGTTTTTAAATGGTTATAGTTGGTAATGTTAGCTTACTAAATATCTGTTAGCGTCATAAAATCCTTTAAGTCCGTCATAGTTCATGGATACAGGAATCGTTTCGGAGCCTAAATAATTAATAGAATCACCTATTACATCTGCTTTTATTCCCATCATATTCATTACCCTTAGAAGTTTACTATCACATTCTGCAAAGGCAACACTATTTTCATCTTTACAAATAGGCGTAATAGCATGTACCATAAGCTTTTTAAATAGAGTGCGATCCTGGTTGTACTTATTGGTTGCGAATCTTCCAATATGCCATATTGAAGAAGCATTCTGTGAAAAGCTTATATCCAGTGGATTAATATTAAAAAGTTTTTGAATGGGAAGTTTTATTTTGTAATCCCATTTAATAATACGGATAGAGCCCTGGATGTTTCCAGTGGAATCTTTTATAACAAAAATTTCAGAATTTTTAAAATAATTTAGTTCTTCATTATAAACTTTCTCCACATCATTTTGCAAAACCATTTCCGGTATACAATTCTCAGTATGATGGCTGAAGTTTTCTTCTACTACAAATTTGGCCAGTTCGTTGAGCTGCTCCAGCTCTAATTGATTTAAATAACTTTGTGTGATTCTCATGGTGGTTATGTTTTTAACAAATCTACTTGGCATAAATGTCAATTCCACTACACCAAATTGTAGTATTGATCTGAAAACCAAACAACTACCTAAAAGTGTAGTCTCTTAATTTTATATAACCATCTATGAATAAGACCTTTAAAACAAATTCCATATTTCATTAAGATCAGTACAAAAAGATTAAATTTTATACCTTAAGACTATGGATGTTATTCATTTTATTATATTTTTGTATAAAACTGATAATAATGAACACGAATGAAACGAATTCTTTTTTCAATCATAAGAATACTATTGATAATGTAACGGAAGAAGAGAAGGAACAACAGTTCAGTTACCTTGAATCTATTAAGGCATTTGCAAGAGCTACCTACACCAGTATCTACGTAATTGATTATATGAAACAAGGCTTTGAATATGTTTCGGACAACCCATTATTTCTCTGTGGCAACACCCCCCAACAGGTCCTGGAAATGGGATATGCCTTTTATTTTAAATACGTTCCTAAAACAGATCTGGAACTATTATTGAAGATTAATTCCGTAGGATTTGATTTTTATGAAAAAATTGCCTTAGAAAACAGGCTGGACTATACTATTTCTTATGATTTTCATATCATCAACAAAGAGGATAAAAAGATATTGGTAAACCAAAAGCTAACCCCTTTATTCCTCAACAGAGAAGGGAAAATCTGGAAAGCAATATGTATTATATCTATTTCTTCAGAAAGAGATTCCGGAAATATTAAAATCTATCAAAACGGAGAAAATAAAGTCTACCAATACAGACTAGACCGGAATATTTGGGAAACGGAAAAAAAAGTAGTTCTCTCTAAAAGAGAACAGGAAATCCTGCAACTCTGCGCAAGGGGCTTTACTATTAATGACATCGCAGAGGCTATTTTTATTTCACCGGATACTGTAAAATTTCACAGAAGAAAATTGTTTGACAAATTAGAGGTAAGCAATATTACAGAAGCCATTGCCTATGCTACGAATAATAAGCTTATTTAATGAAAATACATTTTCCCTATATTATTAATTGTATTCAGGACAAACCATTGTAACAGGATAATCAGTATTGTGCAAACAAGAGATCGGACTATTAAAGAATATTTTTTGTAATAAAAAACTGAAAAATATTGATAGATAAACCAGAAAAAATAAACAACAGTAAAAAAATCGATAATCCTTTTTATAGCTTTTAAAACACTCAGATCATTACAGATGATGAGAAATATTTCAAAAACGAGATATATTATCAGCATTCCGCACATCATATACATGCATAAGATAAGCATCTCAAGATAGTTCTGTTTACTTTTTCTAAAAAATAAATATACAACACATGCCCAAAAAGGAATACTTATAAATTTTAAAACTTTATAATAATTTTCCGCCAGTGTCATATATCCGGAAACAATTTCTTTTCCATATAACTCTACATTATTAACTGATGAATAGTTCTGCACGAAGTGATTGATTCCGAGGAGAATCAAAAACAAAGTAAAATAGTTAAAATATTGAACTCTTTTCCCTTGTATATACTCTCTGATGCTATGACCCGGTCTTGTAAAAAGTTCTTTAATAGTAAACAAAAAACCCTTATCCAAATGAAATACACCATGTATAAAATCATGAACTACAAAATGTTTCAGAGAAAAACGATGCGTAGTAGTTTTCTGCCCACAAATGGAGCAGAAATTATTTTCAATCTCAGAATTACAGTTTAAACACTTACTATTTCCCATATTAAATCATGCATTTACTGCGTGCAAAGATAATGACTCTTCTATAAAATCAATTTGTTCATTGCAATTTTCAATAGAAGCTGACTCTATTTTATTTTTTAAATTTTGCATTGCATTCATATCAAATAAATCAACCTTTTCTCCATTTTCCAACAATAAATGATCTGACAGTGTATTGATATAAAAAGCTGGAATATCTCCTAAGGTTATTTGTTCTCTCTCAGATTTCAAAAGTCCTGTATTCAGGTGTTTATTAACCATATATGCTTTAGACAGCACCTCCTGCTTTATTCCATACATTGTAGAGTCTTTCAGGTACTCAGGATGGGAAAGGATGACGAGTAATTTAAAATAAACTTCCGTATTCCGTACCAGGAATCTTACTTTTTTATTCTCAAAACTATTAATTGGAGATTGTTCAGATAATAAAAATTCTTTATTATCTAATATTAAATGATACAGTTTAATAAAACCTGATATAAATGTATCTTTATAATCTTCAATATGATAAGGAACATTATTTAAATGCGGAATATTCTTTGATTCATTGTTTTGGGTAATACACTGGGGAACTTTTTTCATTGTATCCCTATTCGGATTTATTATTTTGGGAGAAATAATTGTTTTAGATTTTTTCTGAGCTACAGACCCCAATCCACAAATTTCTCTATCTCCGGTCTCATCTGTAGGAAGCAGTAAACTTTCTAATATGGAATTTTCAAGCCTTTTGGTATCATTCTTTATTCTATATTTTATCTTTGGTCCAATAATAGTCTCATGATCAATCAAAACCGGACAATTTCCAGAAGCTATTACATTTTCATAATGGTAATCTCTTGTACTAAGAAAATAAGCAAGCCCTGTAATGATTCCTGCCTTTTCATAATACTCTTCAATATCATTCAATGTTTCACACTCCTTATATTCTACAAATTCCATCCACCCATATTCCTCTTTATTAATAATTTTAAATTTCTTCAGAGGAATTACTAAATTATCGCCTACCCAATCTAATAAATCATTGAATGCATCTGTTACTTCAAGATTAGTAGGCTTATATACCACTTTATAACTCTTCGCAAACTTTAAAATAACCGTTGTTTCCCCGTTATGTTTATCTCCAGCATTAAGTATAATATCATCTAATTCACCTAATTTAACTTGAAATTTATTTTCAATATCATTATAGTCCTTTTCCAACCTTTCGAAAAGTTTGGAAATAAATTGAATATTCCGGTATGTTTTGGTCATTAGTATCCTGGCTAACATCGGATATTTATCAAAAAGACCAAGATATTTTTCTGATATATTCTTTTGAGCAAACTCTTTATAGTAAATATTACTATTTTCTGATTCAATAACAGTATAATTATGCTTTTCTAAAAAAAAGAGGAACTCATCAAGAAAAACATTATAACAACTTGAAATTAAATCTTTGTAAAAAAAAGATTGTAAGGTATTCACCAGGTTATCTGATAATATTCTATCTATTGAAGATATTGAAAAATCTACAAGAGGAAATAAAATGTCGTAAAAGGGTAAGTCATTATTTTTCTCTTTGATCATCAGAATGCTCTCGTAGGTTAGAAATTTTTGTAATAGCTCTATCCAAACAGAAGGTTTTATTTCATTATTATCTTTAAAATCATTTGAGATCATAAGAGTAACATCATCTTCATTAATATTTACAGCTTCACAGTATTTTTTAAATTGTTCTTCTAAACCATCTTTATCAATATTTTTTTTCCAGAATCCCAAATACTTATTGTTTTCTCCGGAAAAAGGGATAAAAACGGAGCTTTCATTAATTCGCTCAAATGGCAGAAGTGCCTTTAGATATAAATGATTAAAATTTTGTGACATACTTAGAATATTAAAATGAGAATTATACTTACTTCACATGAATATAAAAGTCATTTGATATGTGATATCAAATGACTTATAAGAATTTATGTATTCAATATTATAAATTGATAATGATATCACCACACATTGAATAAGAGCAAATTACAGATCTAATACTAGCTTCTGCACCTCCGCTTACAACTTCCAATTCTTTCTCAGATAATTGTACATCCTGATAATCTGGCTTTGCAGGAATATAAAGAGTTACAGTATTACCATCAAGACCTACTGGAGTAGCCGTTTCAACTTCTTTGATAGATACTTTAATGTTTTCTGGGATTGGTGCTCCGTACTCTCTTAAATAGTTTTCAGGATTCGCCAATAATTGCTTCTTGAAAGAATCACTAGACCAGCTTAGGTTAATTACTGTGTTTTGAAGGTTTTCTAAATTTTCTCTGTAGTTTTCTAAAGTACTCATAATGTTAAAGTTTTTAATTGTTAATTTTATTTATATTTTTATTTTAGTTATTTGATAATATTGTATCTCCGGTGCAAAAACAAGAATCAATAATAGTAAGGGTTCTAAGATCTCCTACGCTGCAATTGGCACCTCCCGCCACAGCCTCCAGCTGCTCATCTGTAAGCTCAACCTCCATAATCGATTCTTTAGTAGGAAAATTAAAGTAGATTTTAGAGTCGTCATTTGAATCTACGATTACAAATTCTTTTCCTGCAGGAATTTCAAACTTCTCACCTGTAAGAGATTCAATCGCTTCAACAGGATTAGATAATAATTGTTTTTTGAATTCAGCATTTTCCCATGCTTCAACAACTGCTTTTTGTAACGCTTCTTGGTTTTTAGTTAGTTTCATAATTGAATATTTAATTTAGTTTAGTTTTATGCAATCTTTTAATGCTGGAAATATAGAATTTACCAAATCCTTCCATATCATTTGTCCTCCCCCGGCGATGATTTCCAATTGATCTTCTGTCAGTTCTAAATTATCAATTTCCGGCTCAGCAGGTATATTGACATACACTTTGGACTTATCAGTCTGATCAACAATTACCAACTCTTTCCCCTCTGGTAAAATCACTACTACACCTGCCAGCTTCTCTATCGTTTCTACTGGATTTGAAAGTAATTCTTTTCTAAATTCTGCATCTTCCCAGGCTTTAGATATAATTGTTTGTATTATTTGTTCTTTTTTATCTTCCATAACATTACCATTTTGTTGAGATAAATATAAAATGCTTTTTCTCTATAAATTTGCCAAGTTTCACTTCAAAACCGCCACCTCTATCATCCTCTATTTCAATCATCTTTCATTTTACCTGGTTGTGATAACTCACTTTTCAATAGGGTAAAGGTAGAAGGTATTTTTTATATAAATTTGCCAGGTTTTACTTCAAAACTGTCATCTTTATTTTTCTTCTTTCAATGATCATCCTTCTCGCCTGTTCTGATAATCTTCATTTTAATAAGGTAAAGATAGAAAGTGATTTCTGTATAAAATGGCCAACTTTCACTTCAAAATCGCCATCTATAATTTTCTCTTTTTCAATTGCTTGAATTTGTATTTACACAAATAATCTCTTTTGATAAGGTAAAGATAGAAGGTCCTTTCTATATAGATTTGCCATGTTTTACTTCAAAACTGTCATCTTTATTTTTCTTCTTTTTAATAATTATCCGTTTCATCTGTTCTGATAATCTTTATTTTCAATATGGTAAAGATAGGAGGTGTTTTTTGTATAAAATAGCCAATTTTTGCTTTAAAATTGCCAGTTACTCTATTTTTAAAACCCTTATAAAACAGCGTCAACAAAATACATTTTCAGTTCACCCTTCCCTTTTGCCTGGATGTTTCCCCTGTATTCAAAAGTAAAACAGTCTTCATTTCTAATAAGAAGGTAAAGCGACTCGCTGATGTTCACTTTTCCTACCATGCCATTGCTTTCTATGCGGCTTGCAGTATTTACAGTGTCTCCCCAGACATCATACTGGAATTTTTTTACTCCGACGATTCCGGCGACGATAGGTCCTGCGTGAATACCTAAACGCATTTCAAAAGCCGGTTTTTCCGTTTCCTGATTTTCACTTTTTCTCTTTGCCATAAATGCCTGCATTTCCAGTCCTGCGAGAACAATATTTTTCAAGGAATTCTGGTCTGGTTTGGGAATTCCTCCTGCAGCCATATAAGAGTCACCTATGGTTTTTATTTTTTCAATTTTATATTTTTCAGAAATCAAGTCAAAGGCCTTAAAGCATACATTGATTTCTTCTACCAGGCTTTGCGGTGACATTTTTTCGGCGGTTTGTGTGAAGGATTTAAAGTCGGTAAAGAGAATGGATACCAAATTGAAGTCTCTGGCATTTACAGTTCCTTTTTGCTTGAGCTCTTCAGCGATCTCTTCAGGCAGGATATTCAGCAAAAGCTCTTCAGAACGGTCTTTTTCTACTCTGAGAGCTTCCCTGGATTTTTTTACAAAATTAAGTCTGTTCCATAGCCCTCCTGCCACTATGAGAATAAAGCACAGCGAAACAATTACAATATTCCTCTGTTTCTCCTGCTTCTGCACCTCTTCCCTATGCTTAATCTGAGTAGTGTGCTCTTTCTTTACATAAGCAATACTATCCGTAAGCTGCTGCTTCTGGAATTCCATACTCATCATTCTGTTAGAGGTTTCTTTGGAATTCAGGCTATCTTCAAAAATATTTGATTTTTCATAATAGCTGAGTGCACTTTGAGAATCCCCCAGATGTTTATAGGATTGATACAAACAATCACATGCATCTTTCTTTAAAGACAGGGAGCCTATTTTTTGAGCGATAGTAAGACCTTCGGTACATTTTTTAACCGCTTCTTTATTTTTTCCCTGCTCCGTATAGATATTCCCTATTGAAACCTGAGAATCTCCGATATACTGCTGGCTGTTCATTTCTTTTGCTAAAAGCAGTGTATTATTAAAATAATCCAAAGCCTTAGGATATTCAGCCTTTTTGTAAAAAAGGGTTCCTAAATTATTTAAAACCTCTATCTTAATCTGTTTATCATTTTCCTGACCTGCAATCTGAAGGGCTTTACTGAGGTTTTTATAGGCCATATCAAAATCTTTCAGTCTCACCTGAATAGATCCTGTAGAGTTCAGATTCTGGGCAATTGCTTTTACATCATTGAGTTTTGTATAGACACCATAGGCTTTTCGGTAATACATTAAAGCATTGGTATAATCTTCCAGTTTAGAATATATGCCTCCAATATTCTGCGTTGTAATGGCAATAGTTTTCGGATCTTTGATTTCTTTTTGTATATCCAGTACTTTTTGATAGCAGTTAAGAGCCTTAGGAAAGTTTCCCAGATAGTAGTAGGTTCCACCCATATTGTTTGTTACCGATGATATTCCTAGCTGATATCCTACTTTTTTATATTCGGAGATACTTTTTTCAAAATAAGAAAGAGATTGGGTATAGTTTCCTTGCAGAGAATAGGAAATAGCCAGATAACTATAGCTGTCTCCGGCTTTTTTAAAGTCTTTATGTTGATAATAACCCGCTAAACTTTTATTAAAATAGACTACAGATTCTGCAAAATTTCCGGATTCCTGTTGTTTTATACCAATATTTAAAAGACTGTCTGCACTGTTTTTAGTAAGAGAAGATGGTGTATTCTCATTATTATGAATCTGGGAGTGTATTTCAGTCTTATTTCCAAACGATAAAAGACAAAAAAACAAAATATATTTATAATTCATAACAAAAGTTCTTTATAATATTGGGCATAAACGTGGTAATAAACATATGGACAGATACCGCTTAACAACCAGTGCCTTCAAATAAAAAACCGTATATAATTCTTGAAATCAGGAACTATATACGATTCCGGGATTTTTTACCATCTACTTTCCACCGAATATATTGTCACCTGAATTCACAGGTTTTATAAAGATTGGCGGATCTCCTGCATTTCCTCCTGATACAATGTCTAACTGCTCTTCGCTCAATTCCATATCTTCCATGTCAAGTTCTGCCGGAATATTTATAAAAATAGTAGAAGAGTCGGTCTGGTCTACAAACGCCAGATTCTTTCCTGCCGGTAAATTAATAGAACGTCCTAAAAAACCTTCCATAGTAGAAACCGGATTCCTGATCAGGCTGTTTTTAAACACAGGATCTTTCCATGCTTTTTTTACAACGGATTGTAAAACTTCTTGGTCATTGGTTAAATTCATAAGTTATTTATTAGTGTTAAACGGTATCTGTCTTAATATGGCATGGTAAAATTATTTTTTTTAAAAATGACAGAACTGACAAAAAACCTGACAAAAAAAAGAAAATATGCTAGAAGATAAGAGGTTACTAAACAGGGAAAGGAGAAACTTTCTCAGGTTAAAAAAGAAATAGTAAAACGAATGAATAATATATCCTGTTTTGAAAATAAAAAAGCCCTCCGTAATTGATTACAGAAGGCTTTGTACCCCAGACGGGACTTGAACCCGTACGTCCTTTCGGACACAGGATTTTAAGTCCTGCGTGTCTACCAGTTCCACCACCAGGGCATGGTGTGGGGCGAAAAAAAAAGATTCGAACCAGTGGTTCCAACCTTCTTAGTTGACCCTATAAGAGTCTTTTCGCATAGTGCGGATGAAGGGACTCGAACCCCCACGCCTCACGGCACCAGATCCTAAGTCTGGCGTGGCTACCAATTACACCACATCCGCTGGTTTTTGCTGATTGGTCTTCCCAAATTCAGCTTTATTTCTTACAAATATAAGATTTTTTATTTAAAGATCACAGTCTCTATTAAAACAAAAAACCCTCCGTAAGATATTACAGAGGGTCTTGTACCCCAGACGGGACTTGAACCCGTACGTCCTTGCGGACACAGGATTTTAAGTCCTGCGTGTCTACCAGTTCCACCACCAGGGCATGGTGTGGAGCGAAAAACGGGATTCGAACCCGCGACCCCAACCTTGGCAAGGTTGTGCTCTACCAGCTGAGCTATTTTCGCATAGTGCGGATGAAGGGACTCGAACCCCCACGCCTCACGGCACCAGATCCTAAGTCTGGCGTGGCTACCAATTACACCACATCCGCTGGTTTTTTATATTGTAAGTTTTAAAGAGCTTGCTTCGTTTTTGTGAGTGCAAATATAGGACATTTTCCTTTACCTCCAAACTTTTCCGAGAAAAAAATTAAATTTTCTACTTTTTTTTATTGCCACCCCTATTATTACGATTCATTTTCTTACTTTTACACCGTTAATACTTACGATATGGAATTACAAGGAACGGTAAAGAAAGTTTTTGATACTCAAACATTTGCGAGTGGATTTCAAAAAAGAGAAATGGTTATCTTAACTCAAGAACAGTATCCACAGCCGATAAACATAGAATTTTTATCTGACAAGATCAGTTTGCTAGATAACCTTAAAGAAGGAGAAAACGTAAAGGTAGGAATCAACATCAGAGGTAGAGAATGGGTTTCTCCGCAGGGTGAAACAAAGTACTTCAACTCTATTACAGGGTGGAGAGTAGAAAAAGTTTTTGATAACGCTTCAGAACCTACTCAGGCTACGCCTCAGCAGTCAGCTTCTCCAGTTTCCAACGAGAATCCGTTTGCCGGAGATGATGATGACGATTTACCTTTCTAATTAAAGAATAAAGATCAAATATAAATCCTGCTTTTTGAAGTGGGATTTTTTTTCTAAAAAATGGTCCGATTAGACGAAAACGAGATTTCATTTCCTGATCCGGAGGTGTATGACGGTCACGAGGGACTGATCGCTTTTGGCGGAGATCTGTCTATAGAGCGCATCTGGTTTGCCTACCAGCTGGGTATTTTTCCCTGGTACAATCCCGGAGAGGAAATCCTTTGGTGGTGCCCGGATCCGAGATTTGTTCTGTATCCTGATGAAATAAAAGTTTCAAAATCAATGCGGAAAATACTGAACAGGGAGGTCTTTACTTTTTCCGAGAACCGGAATTTCAGGGAAGTCATCAGAAACTGCCAGCAGGTGAACCGTAAAGGACAGACCGGAACATGGCTTTCCGATGAGCTGATGAATACTTTTATCCAACTTCACGAATATGGCCTGGCAAGAAGCATTGAAGTATGGCAGGACGGAGAGCTTGTCGGTGGTTTTTACGGATTGCAGATCGGAAATGTTTTCTGTGGTGAAAGTATGTTTGCCAAGGTCAGCAATGCCTCAAAGGCAGGTTTTATTCATTTTGTTGAGAACAATAAGGATCAACTTGAATTAATTGACTGCCAATCTCATACTGAGCACCTTGAGAGTTTAGGAGCCAGAATGATTCCAAAAAAAGAGTTTTTAAAAAATCTTACACGAAAATAATGAACGCAGATAAAGAAAAATGGATTCTCCTGGTGATCCTGAGCATTATTTGGGGCTCCTCATTTATTTTAATCAAAAAATCGCTCGAGCATTTCAATCCGTTTCAGGTGGGCTCTTTAAGGGTTCTTATTGCCGGCATTATTTTACTTCCTGTTGCGATTTCCAATTATAAGCTTTTCCCTAAAAAGCATTTGAAATGGTTAATTCTTGCAGCTTTTACAGGAAATTTCATCCCGATGTTCCTCTTTCCTATTGCAGAAACAGAGGTCAGCAGCAGTATTGCCGGGATTATTAACTCAATGATGCCGATTTTTGTCATTATTGTAGGTGCTCTGGTCTGGAAGTTTGAAACAACGAAAAAACAGATCATAGGAACTTTTATTAGCTTCACCGGGGTTTGTATTCTTGCCTTCGGAGGTGGGGACAGCGGAGAATTTAAACTGATCCCGATCCTTCTTCTGTTACTGGCCACACTGTGCTATGCTTTGAGCACAACAACCGTCAAATCAAAGCTTATGGAAGTTTCTTCTACGGTGCTTTCTGCCTTTGTATTTTCATTTGTTTTATTCTTCCCGTCTGTTATTGCCCTTACAAGTACCGGATTTTTCTCAGAATTCAATTTTTCGAAAGACAATATGCTCGGGTTGCTATTTGTAAGCCTGTTATCGATTTTCGGGACGGGTCTGGCCATGATGATGAATTACCGTTTACTGAAAGTTTCAACCCCTCTTTTTGCTTCCACCGTTACATTGGTAATGCCTATTGTTGCCATTATCTGGGGAATTATAGATGGCGAAAAGCTGACCTATTTACAGTTTATAGGGGCCGGAATTATCATTGGCGGGCTCATCTTCTTAAGAGCCAATCCTAAAAAATAATTTTTCATCATTATCAATAAAAAAGCCTGCATAAATGCAGGCTTTCATTATTTCAGATTGATCTAGTTCTTTTTCTTCACTTTAGCAGCTTTCACCTTTTTCACCTCATCTTTGATGAACGGATATTTTTTCTGCATATCCTTTACCAGAGACGGATCAAGCTCCAGGGCCATCTGAAGTGCTTCCAGTCCTTTATCCTGCTCTTTCAGATTGAAGAAACAGTTGCTCAGCTGGTAATACAATTCAGCTCTGTGATGGTTCTTTATCGCCTTGTTCAGAATGGTTACCGCATCTTCATACTCACCTACCAGCATCAGCACTTCTGAATAGGCATACCAGTTATAAAATCTCGTCGGCTCCACATCTACAAGCTTTTTAAGACAGGTAAGACTTTCTTCGAACTTTCCTGAATCGATGAATAAGAAGGCCAGTCTTTTCTGATAATCAAGATTGTTCTCATTCAGCTGGGTGGCTTCTTTGGCAAAATGCAGAGCTTCAGACATTCCTCCCATTTCTTCATACAGATAAGACTGTTCCATCATTGCAAGATAAAACTGCGGGTCTTCTCTCAATGATTTCTGGAATGCGTTTAAAGCCAGGATAGGTTGTTTTAAAGCTTTATTGCAAAGTCCGATCTTATAAAAAGTAAATGCTTTGGTATATTCCAGCTCAAGCATTTCCTCATAAGTTTCTATAGCTTTCTGGTATTGTCCCTGTGCTTCATAGCAGGCCGCCTTATTGGCATATACTCCTACAGAGTTTGAATTGATCGCCAACAAATAGTCATATCCTTTTATGGCTTCATCGTAATTTTTTCTGTTGAAATAAAACTGCCCGTATTCGAACCATGCGGTTTCAGAATAAGGGAATTCATCTAAATATTCATTAAGAAAGGCAATTGCCTCCTCACTCTTATTCAGGTCACTGAAGCACACCATGCAGTTTTCCAGGGAATATTCATCCGTTGGATCTTCTTTGAGTGCTTTTCTGTAATGTTTAAGAGCGTTAAAGGGGTCACCCAGATTCACATATTCATCCGCAATAAAGTTGTGGAGAAAGTTTTCTTCTTCCTCTAATGTCAAAGCTTTTTTACAAATTTCAATGGATTTTCGGGGATTTCCCAGGCTAGAATAATACTTGGCGTAGCAAACCAAAAAGTCTGTGTTTTCCATAGAAGAACCTTTCAGCTCGTTGATAAGCTCCTTCGCTGTATTATATTCTTCCCATTCCAGAAGAATTTCAAGTTTTTTGATCTTGATATCTAATGAATTAGGGTGAAGCTTCAGTCCATAATTGACAGCCATATCGGCGTAATTAAAATCACCAAGCTCCAAGTAATAAACAATAATATCTTCCAACTCCTCGGTATCGAAGTAGAATTCGTCATTGTTTTCCATCATTTCCTCGAACTTCTTTACAAGTTCATTTCCAAAATACTCTTCCAATAGTGTCCTCTTTGTCGGCCAGATGTCTGAATGTGCTTACAGACCTCGGCAAACTTATTAATTAATAATACATCTGAAACTGATATTCAAATATTTATGCAAAGTTGCAACTTTTTTTTGAATTTTCCATTTCATAAATTTCTATTATAAAAATAGTAAAAAAAGAAAACCGATAAAAGGATTGTGGATAAAAAAAGAAAAATTGCGGTTAAACTCTTACTACAAGCCGTTTCCCATTTTCCAATTCAGCATTCCAGCCCGTTTCAATATCTCTGAGATCAATGTCTGCCGTTTCAATTTTTATTCTTCCTTCTACTGCTGCCTGAAACATTTCCGGAATTATTTTCTTAAAAAGAAGGGCTGACTCTTCTTTTGTCCAGCTTCCCAATCCTGAACCCGAAATCTGTATATCTGTAGACCTGAGAATCTGCGAAGACAATTGAATGGTATCGCCACTCATTCCTCCTACGGTAACCAGTCTGGTTTTATGAGAAAATGTTCCGTCACCTTTGAAAGCCGAAAGGATCATTTCCACAGAATGTCCCCAGATATAATCCAGAATAATATCAATGGGAGTCTGGGTATGAATATCTTTAATTTTCTGTTTGAATCCTTCATCACTGAGATGCAGGGAAACCGCCTCATCTGCTCCCAATTCAAGGAGAGACTTCAGGGATTCTTCATTTCTTCCGGTAACGATGATTCTCTGAGCTCCATATAGCTGAGCAATCTGAACGGCAATTCTTCCGGTAATTCCCGTTGCACCATTGATCAGAACGGTATTTCCGGGCTGTATCCCGGCTTTATATTTCAGGGCCATCGCTGATCCCATAACAGCATTAGGCAAAGCCGCCGCTATGGAAAAATCAAGAGCTTCCGGAATCGTGACCATCATAGTCTTAGCTGCTACAGCTTTTTCTGCAACAGTTCCTTTTTTACTGAAAAAATACACTTTACTTCCGTCTTCGAGATAACCGGCTCCGTCTGATCCCACAATTTTGGGCTGATGGGCTTCGTTTTCCGTGGAATAGTGATTTCCGCCCGCTCTTGCTCTGTCAAGGTTCTTGATGGATGCTGCTTTTACAGTAACCAATACTTCATTTTCTCTGGTAATTTCAGGTTCTGCAATGTCTGTATATTTTGGAATGCTTCCTTTTTCAAATACTACTGCTGCTTTCATTTTTGTAAATTTTTATACAAAATTAGGATAAGAAGAGCCGGGCGGACGATAACATTTGTTATCAGTTTGTATTGAAGGGGGAAGCTGGAAGAGGAGCCAGCGTTATTGAAATCTATCTTGTACTAAGCAGTAGAAAAAACGCAAAACCCGCAAGGAGATTTTACATGCGGACGTTTTATTTTTCGATCGCTAGGGCGTTTCACTCAGCAAGGGGTACTGATAATATTCAAGATGGAAAGGTTAAATTCAGATTATTAGAAAGGAATGGTAACGCAAAAACCGCAGGGAAATTTTACAAACGGGCGCTTTATTTTTTGATCGCTAGGGCGTTTCACTCGGCAAAGAGGGGATTGCTTTAAGTTTACAATTTCCCGTCTAAGAACGATTCTCCTTTAATATTTTGCTCTTTATTCTGCTGAGATGTACCGTTGTAACACCTAAATAAGATGCAATATAATGCTGAGGAACTCTTCTGATGATTTCCGGGTTCTTCTTGGTGAGGTTGATATACCGTTGTTGTGGGGTGTCTTTTATGAATGAAAAGAAGTTCTTCATATAATCAAATATCCTTTCAAAAAGCGCATCCATGAATAGGCTTCTCAGTTCCTTATTCTCGTACACCTCTTCCAGAAAGGCTTCCACATCCGGTTTATTGATTTTATACAAAACACAAGATTCTACAGTTTCAAAAGAAACCATACTTGGTAATCCTTTTTTAAAACTTTCAAGGGAAGAAAACATTGTATTTTCAAGGAAAAACTGGAAGGTAACATCTTTGCCGTCATTATTATACCATGCTCTTACAATTCCTTTTTCAATGTAAAAAGCATTGGACGAAACTTCTCCTTCTTTTAACAGCAAAGTTTTTGCAGGAATTTCCATACGCTCGAAACTGCTAAGAAATTTCCGCCATTTTTCTTTGGGGAAGGGAAACCGGTTGTTGGTATGCTCAAACATCTGATATAAAAAAGAACGGAGCTTTACCGGTTCCGTTCTTTTCGATTTATTTAAATTAAACTCTTGATTTTAGCAATAATATCGTCTCCCAACTTATCAGCTTCTTCCTGGGATTTTGCTTCTGTATAGATTCTGATAATCGGTTCTGTATTTGATTTTCTAAGGTGAACCCAGTTGTTTTCGAAGTCTATCTTCACTCCGTCTACGGTAGAAACTTCTTCATTCTGGTATTCCTGTTCCATTTTGCTTAAAATACTATCCACATCGATCTCAGGAGTAAGTTCTATTTTCTTTTTACCCATGAAGTAGCCTGGGTAGCCTGCTCTAAGCTCTGAAACGGTTTTATTTTCTTTAGCCAGATGCGTTAAAAATAAAGCTACGCCTACTAAAGAATCTCTTCCGTAATGTAGTTCAGGATAGATAATTCCTCCGTTTCCTTCTCCTCCGATTACTGCATTCTTCTCTTTCATCAGAGTCACTACGTTTACTTCTCCTACAGCACTGGCAAAATATTCTGAATGGTGGGCCTGTGCCACATCTCTCAAGGCACGGCTTGAAGAAAGGTTGGAAATGGCCGCACCTTTTTTATGCTTTAATAAATAGTCTGCAACTGCTACCAGCGTGTATTCTTCACCGAACATCTCCCCTTTTTCGTCAATTAAGGCTAATCTGTCTACATCCGGATCTACCACGATTCCCAGGTCTGCATTTTCTTTTTTCACCAATTCGCAGATATCACCCAGGTGTTCTTTCAAAGGCTCAGGATTATGTGGAAAATGGCCTGTAGGATCACAATACAGCTTAATGGTTTCACAGCCTAATTTGTCTAAAAGCATTGGAATTGCAATACCACCTGTAGAATTTACTGCATCCAGCACTACTTTAAAGTTTTTAGCTTTAATGGCCTCAACGTCTACCATCGGAAGATCAAGAATCTGCTGAATATGGATATCAAAAGCATCATCTCTTGTTTCGTATTTTCCAAGATCATCCACCTCTGCATAGTTAAAATCTTCGTTTTCTGCCAGAGCCAGTACTTCTGCCCCGTTTTCACCGCTGATGAATTCTCCTTTTTCATTTAAGAGTTTAAGGGCATTCCATTGTTTTGGATTGTGGGAAGCGGTAAGGATGATTCCTCCGTCTGCATTAAGCTCAGGAACCATTACTTCAACCGTTGGCGTTGTAGAAAGCCCGAGATCAACAACGTTGATTCCCAATCCCTGCAGTGTAGCAGTAACTAATGAAGATACCATCTGCCCGGATATTCTTGCATCCCTGCCGATAACGAGTGTCAGGTCTTTTTTATTTTTATTATTCTGAAGCCAGGTTCCGAATGCGGAAGCGAATTTTACCACATCAAGTGGAGTTAAGTTATCATTTACTTTTCCGCCAATAGTTCCGCGAATTCCTGAAATAGATTTTATTAACGACATTATGTTTTTATATTGCTTTGTTGTTACTATAATAATTTGTCCGAAACAAAGATACTTAAAAAGACTTCAACTTAGAGGACAGGGATCTTTTTTTGAACTTTATCATAGGTGTTTTTTACAACTTTCGGAGGGGCAAAACGATAGCCGATATACAGTAAGCCATAAACATTATTATTTTCCACCGTGCGGTTATCTTTCTGCTCATAAGCGTATGCATTGAAATTCATTCTTCCGCCAAACAGAAAGCGATCGGTATTATATCCCACATGCAGACCTCCTTCCATCCTGACTGTGATATACTGAGCTGTTTCTCTGGCATTTCCGTTCTGGGCATTACGGTAGCTGGAAAATTTTCCTCCGAGTCCCAAAGTCAGATAAGGGGCAATATTTACATTTTTCCCAATCACCCAGTTATAGAAATATCCTATATTTCCTCCTATTTTATACTGGAATTCTTTGGTTTTTACCTCATCGATCTTATTCCTGAAAACCGTAAGGTCGTAATCCAGAAACGGAACCCAGCTTCCACTGCTCTTCTTCTGCCATTCGCCCTGGGTGTAGATACTTCTTGCTGAAAAGTTTTTATTGAGAATATAGGAGGTAGTTCCTCCGAAGCTTTGAACCCGCAAATCCGGAAACTGGATATAAGGATCTCTTCCTTCCTGCCAGTTGGGGAAAAGGTCTTTCATATTTTCAATATAAAAACCTCTTACATTTTTATAATAAACGTTCTGAATGAATCTTCCCGGGAAAAGCCTGAAACTGAAATCGGTATAAGAACTGTTGCCTTTAAGCCCATCGTCTCTGTTGAAAATTTTGGGTGCAAAGGATAAGGTGGCACTTATTATTCTGTAATCGAGTGATAAGGATGTTTTTATTTTGTTATTAATGGAAAGAGTGGTCTGATCCGCATCGTCTTCTCCCTGTGAAAAGGTATAGCTTTCGATATTGGTATCCAGATTGACACGGATCATGACCTGGTCTGCATAAGACCTGGTATTCAGGGTATCAGTCTGAGCTTTTCCCTTAAGGGCAAATAAAGAAAATAATGCAGCAGATCCTGCTTTTAAGAAATTCAAAACGAATAATTTAAATTAAAAAAATGAAAATACTACATTTTTTTCAATTATCCGCTGAAGGTATATTAAGAACAACCGCAGTCTTTATCACAGCTGCTTCTTTTGGAACTGAATTTCTTTGGAGCAAAGTTGTTTTTTAAGACCTTAAATAGTGAGTAACAAGCGAATGCTACCACCAATAAGATAATGACATACTGAAAAATTAATGATGAATCCATTACTTTAAAATCTGATATACTATCATCGACACAAAATATGCCAAACCTGTCATCATGACCACCTGAAAGCCGGTCCATTTCCAGCTTTTGGTTTCCCTGTAGACTACTGCAAGCGTGGAAACACACTGCATTGCGAATGCATAAAACAGAAGTACGGAAATTCCTGTTGCAAAGCTGAAGACTTTCTCTCCGTTCGGCTTTACATCTCTTCTCATTTTATCAATTACTTTTACTTCCGGAGCGTCATCTTCCAGACTGTATAAGGTAGACATGGTTCCTACGAAAACTTCTCTTGCCACAAAACTGGTCAGGATTCCCACCCCCATTTTCCAGTCGTAACCCAGCGGAGCGATAACAGGCTCTATTCCTTTCCCCATTTTGGCCAGGTAAGAATGATCCAGCTCAACGTTGGAAGCTACAAATTCATCCGCTTTCTGCTTCGGCCCGAAATAACTCAGGAACCAGATAATGATGCTCACGATGAAAATGATTTTTCCTGCCCCGGTAATGAAGTCCCAAACTTTGCCTAAAACCATTTTAAAATCATATCCGAAAAGTGGTTTTTTATAGGCCGGAAGATCCATTACCAGATAGGTTTTCCCTTTATTTTTAATAAATCTTTTAAGGATGGCTGCTGAAAATAATGCTACCAGGAAACCCAGGAGATACATACCCATCAAAACCAATGCTTTATATTTTATTCCCAGGAATGTTCCTTCTGAAATAATCAGGCCAATGATAATGCTGTATACCGGAAGTCTTGCGGAACAGGTCATAAACGGAGTGACCAGTATAGTCAGCAATCTTTCTCTGACGTTTTCAATATTCCTGGTGGAAATTACTGCAGGAATTGCGCAGGCAGTCCCTGAAACAAGTGGAACAATACTTTTTCCGTTAAGTCCGAAAGGACGAAGCAATCTGTCCATCAGGAAGACTACTCTTGCCATGTATCCCGAGTCTTCCAACAGGTAGAGGAAATATAGTAAAATTCCGATTTGAGGGGCAAATACAACAATTCCTCCGATTCCCGGCACGATCCCATTGGAGATCAGAGAATTGACCGGTCCTTCCGGGAGGTGCTCACTGGTAAAAGCTGCGAGCCATGAGAATGTATCTTCAATCCAGCTCATCGGATATTCTGCCAGGAAGAATACACTCTGGAAAATAATTAACAGAATGGCCATGAAGACCACATATCCCCAGAATTTATGTACTAAAACCTTATCCAGTTTTTCAGTCAGCAGTTCTTTAAACTGTGGTTTTTTGGAAATAACATTATTCAATATTTTATCAACATTCTGATATCTCCTCACGGTCTCCTGAACCTGTAATCTTTTAGGGACCAAGCTTTTAGCTTCAGCATCATGGATCTGTTCCATAACGGTTTCCAGTCTTCCGAGATCGGTACCTAATGAAACGCTCATCCAGGCTTTATATTCGTTATCAAAACCTTTGTGTGAGGCCAGTTTATGTATAAAATCCCTGTGCTCATTCGGGGTTTCAAATGAAATTTTGTCTGCTTTTACAAATTCATTGTTATGGACGGCATTTCTTATTTCGTCAATTCCGATCTGTTCCTTGGCATTGGTCTGAATGATTCTGATGCCTAATGATTCGGAAAATTTCTGAATATCAATAGTAATTCCCCTTCTCTCAGCCTGATCGATCTGATTAACAACCAGAATCATCGGAATTCCTAGATCCTGAATCTGCTGGAAGAGGAGAAGGCCTCTTTTTAGGCTTAATGCTTCAAGAATATACACCACTCCCGCATAGTTTTTCTGCTCATCAATCAGATATTTGGAAAAAATAGCTTCATCTTCCGAGCTTGGATACACGCTGTAAGAACCGGGAAGATCGATAACTTCGATTTCCTCACTGTTATATACATAGTTCCCTGAATGGCTTGCTACGGTAACCCCGGCATAGTTTCCGGTTTTCTGCTTTTTGTTACAAAGCGAATTGAAAACGGTAGACTTTCCTACATTGGGATTTCCGACTAAAAGTATCTGTTTTTTCTTGTTTTCCTGCATTAATTCAATTCTTCAACAATGATATAATCTCCTTCTTCCTCACGAAGAGCAATCCGGCTTTTCTCCGCCCCAAACTCCACATACATAGGCCCATTGAAGGGGGCCTGGTACAAAATCCTGAAAATGGTCTCCGGAAGAAGCCCCATTTCTATGATTTTATTGGGCATTTTCAGATGGTCATTATCATATCCCAATATCTTCCCCGTTTTGTTTTTGGGGAATCCACTTAATTTATGTAATCCTTTCTCTTTCAAAGCCAAATTTTTAGTGCTGCAAATATACGCTATTTAAATTTAATCTAAATAACGTATTTATAAAAACAACAGACTGTTTCAAAATTGAAACAGTCTGTTGTTTTTTCCTAATATAATTTATATACTCTGTAATTCAAACTTATTTAGAATAATTATCTAAGCAACTACTTATCATAGCAGTTCCTAATGGAGGATCAACATTTATTATAGTAAAAGCGATGGCCAAACACCCTTCTAAATTCATTGCTTGTTTTAATTCTTTACTCACCTTTATTACTGCTTTTTCGTCCTTAAAATTCTTTTTGGCAATTAATACAGCCTCAACCTTACTTTTACTTTCTTCTGTTTTCACTTTTGGCTCTTCCGTTTTTGCAAATAATATTGCAGATGTTGCTAATAACAACGTGAAAATGATTTTTTTCATTACAATTATATTTAGTTTGTTGTAAAACAAACATATAATGAAGAGCAACAAAATGAAATTTCTGTTTTCTAAATTTTAAAAATAAGGCTTCTTCTAGAAAATCAGCTCAAAATAAAGTTTATTTTCAACAGTTTTTAATTAAGTGTAGAAAATTATTTAGTAAAAAAATCACCCCAGATACAGCAATGTATTTGGGGTGATTTGAATATAATTTAGTTGATATGAATGCTTATTTTTTCTTCTTGTCGGAAGTTTGCTCTTTTTCTATTGGATTGTCGTTGGCATTATAAAAATCTTTATATTGTTTTTCCTGCTTTTTCATCATATCTCCTACAGTTCCATCCATTCCAGGTATCGTTTTAGACATTATTTCTTGTGTCATCATTGGTCTTACGGAAGAGAACGGATCCTTTTTAAAATCATTAAATGTCTTTTCAAATTTTTCTCTTGATAACTCATTTACTTTTCCTCCTGAAGCATGCATCATATTTTCAATATAAGAAAATTCTGTATAATCTTTTACTTTTTTATTTCCCTGCAATACCCAAGAATAGTTTTTGTCTGCATCTTCAATTTTCACAATTAGACCCGGAAGCCCATAAAACTTATATGGACCATCCTGAAATGGAATATCTGTACTGAACCAAGCTGTCCAAGTTCTGCCTCCAAAATCAGTTGTTGCCTTTTGAGCGTTATATTCTCCTATTTTCTGCTTATCTGCCAGAATATTCCAATTGAACTTCAGATCTTCACTATATCCAATATTAGTTGGAGTAAATCCATTGGCTATTTTATCCACATACTGCACTTTCATGCTTGGGTATGACTTATATATCCTAGATGAAATTTTTGGTGTTTTAAGAGATTTTGAAAAATCTTTCATCATTCCTGATTTCTTAATCGCTTCCATTTCAATTTTCATGATAGAGTCTTGAGCAATCACGGTATAATCCTGATATATTGATCTATTCTTATCTGTTATATCTAAGATAGTCACTACTTTATCCAGTTTTGCCGAATCTTTCTTAGGTTTAAAAGTCAGCTCATAAAAGAAACGGTTTGCGGTTTCCTTGGTCTCCTGAGCTCCGGCGAAAGCAAAAAGTGCGATAAGAAATACTGAAAAAAGCTTTTTCATTTTGCAAGTTTATATAATTAGTAATCGGATCTGTTCTTTTGTTACAGTTTTTTTCAAATTTTATTTTTGTCAATTTTAAAGACCTTAAAAATTATGATTCCGTTAAAACATTTTCGAATGGTAAAGCCTTACCTTTAAGTTTCTAAAAAACAAAATAATATGGACACCTTATCCCAATTTAAAAATGAGCTTGAGGCCGAGTATCACACTACCAGAAAGTTTTTTGAAGCTTATCCGGAAGGAAAGAACGAGTATGCGCCCCATGAGAAAAGTATGAAAATGATGCCGCTGTCTACTCATATTGCCGAGATCTTCGAATGGCCCAATACCATGCTCACTACTTCTGAACTTGATTTTGCCAACAGTGGCAATCAGCGTAAACAGTTATCCACCAGAGAAGATCTGCTGCAGGCCCTTGACCAGAACTTCAAATCCGGAAAAGAAGCATTGGAGAACGCTCAGGAGAATGATCTGAATGACACCTGGGCTTTAAAACATAATGGTCATGAGCTGGCCAAATGGACCAAATATGAATCTATACGGCATGCACTGAACCAGATTACCCACCACAGGGCACAATTAGGAGTATACTACCGTTTGAATGATATTCCATTACCGGGAAGCTATGGCCCGTCTGCTGATTATCAGGGCTTTTAATGCACTCAGGGTTAAAAGGATGGAAGCAGGGAGTGGGAAGCTGGAAGTTACTTTTCGGCAACATAAATCAATTCTTATTTTTCAGGTTTTCATCTTTGATCATTTAAAATGATAATAGTATATCTCAACAAAAAACCAATCCTGAGGATTGGTTTTTATTTTATTTAAAATTGAACTTTACGGTAAACATAACCTGGCTAGGGCGGAGCTGCATTGTTGTCTGTGTAATTGTTGCGTCGCCCACATTTATTCTTTCAAAAACTTTTCTGTCCGCAATATTCATCCATTTCAATTCAAAATCAACTTTTTTCTTAGCCCAGCTGAATTGATAGGAAACATCAAAAAAGCCATTATTTAATTTTGTCTGTCCTAATTTCGAGTTAATCTGGTCCCAATAAAAACCAATGGTATGATTTTCTAAAGGATAGAAAAATACGTTCAGATTATGGGTATAACTTTCCGTTTTACCAAGATCGTTCTGGATGATTCCGTTATTCTGCTTGTTCCATGATTTTGTCATATTGAAATCAATACTCATCCAGGAGAAATAGGTATTATTGAATTTAAATCCTAAAGTATTTCCTGTTGTTTTTGTATTGATATCCTGGTCATTTCTTCTTGATTGTGACTTTGAACCGGTATCATTAAACGTCAATGATGCATTGGTTTTGAATTTCGGGAAATATTTTCCAATCTCTGCATAAAAACTGTTACTGGTTCTTTTATTTTCACTTTCTATGTATTCAATAACACTAAAACCTAATTCATTGACTGCGCTTGAGGCTAATAAATTATTTTTTGCATCGCTCAGTCTATATCCTAAATTGAAAAAGAGATTATTTAACGGGTTTCTGTATTCTAATCTTACTCCACCGTTCTTTGTATTGGTTTCGGGGATAGGATTGTTAGGGTTCATCACATTAAACCCTCCCGGACTTGTCAGAATATACCCAGCATAGGCTGTCTGGATGTCTCCGAAATTATTGCTGATTCCCCCGCTCATACTTGCTTTGAAAAATGAAGCGAATGAATACTGTACAAAAATATTAGGAGTAAAGGTTACTTTATTCAGAGATTTTGAAACATTTCTGAAAGCGTCCTCAGCTTTAATACTGTTGAAGTTTACAGGGAAGTTTGAATAGAGACTCCATGATTCAGATTTATAATTAATACCTACTGAAGCATTTGGGTTAATTCTCGTAAACTTCAAATCATTTTCGTAAGCTAAGCTTGTAAAATCCGGGGAATTATTTACTGTAATGCCATCAAAATTGGTGTTCAGTTGATCTGATGAGAAATCAAATCCTGCCTGTGGTGTAAACGTCCATCCTTTTGAAGAAAAACTGATGTTGGCAGAATGTGATGTATCTAAAGATTTAATTCTGAAATATTGGTAAGCAGTACTTCCCGGTTTAAAATCTATTGTTTTAACAGGACCTGTAAGCGAATCCCTGTAAGGAAACTGAAGGTAGTTTGCCGGCGTAATTTCTAAAGTTTGCCTGTCATCCTGATAACTTATATAAGACTTAAAGTTGACCATTTTTTCTTTCCATGGAATAATGGTGCTTAAAGAGTTCTGAAAAGAAGAGGTAGGAGATTCTAAAGCTTCTTTTCCTAATCGATATCCTGTTTTGTCATTTCTTTCTGCAAAAGCCCGGTCTGCATTCCAAAATTGAGAAAATGTAGTGGTATTTTTGAAAAACCCTTTTTTGGCATTTTTAGTAAATATTAATTCTCCCTTCAGTTTATCTGTATAGAAATTGTTCAGGAATCTTGTATTGTATTGAGTTCCTTGCTGGATATCCCTGGTCACACTGTTTGATTCTCTTTCTACCGCATTATTGGTGTAGTTGGCATTGGCTTTAAGCTCCCATTCTTTTTTCTTATCAATATTGGTAAGATAATTGGCAGACAGATAATGTACGCTGTTCATCAGGTACCTTTTCACAGGGAGATCCGGCGTGCTTGCATTTTCCACACTCAGCCAGTTATTTTGAGATATATTGCTCCTTCTTCCTTCCCATGAGCTTCCAAAAGCCAGAATATTCCCTTCTGTTTCTACCTGCTCACCCATGTTATTGGTTTTGTAATTGACTACCCATTGGCTTTTCTGTCCGAAAAACATTGGTGTCAGTTTTACATTCCAAAGCCATGGATCTCCGAAACCGGAACCCACTTCTCCTCTACCGGTCATGGTCACGGAATTTTTCAGTTTGATATTGATGGCTGCCTGATCTGACGGTATTTTATCCTGAAGGATTTTCACCGGCTGGTGGTTCTCCAGTACTTCTACTTTCTGTACGGCATCCTTTGGAAGCGAGTTATTGATGGTTCCATAGCCTCCTTCCATCAGGTCTTTTCCGTTGACATAGAATTTATTGATTGCATTTCCCTGATAAAGAATACTACCGTCTTTGTTGACTTCAATTCCCGGAATTTTTTTCATGACATCCGCCAGGGTTCTATCGTTTTTGTTGTTGAATGCTTTCAGGTCATAGGAAATGGTATCTCCTCTCGCTGTGATCATTTTGGTTTTCAGCTGTACTTCCTTTATTTCTGTAGCTTCAGACTGCATTTTAAAATTCAGGGTCTGATCGCTGTTGCTGATTTGTTTGGTAAGGGGTTTCTGATTGAATGCTTTTACCTTAAGGTCTACATTGGCTTCTCCGGAGGTAAAGGTTACTTTATATTCACCTTTGGAATTGGTAATTCCATAGGCAAGGATAGCATCTTTACCGGGTTCTTCAATCGTAACACTGGCACTGGGTATTGCAACCCCATCATCATCAGTAATCTTTCCCGAAACGGTTTTCTGTGCAAAAGTGAGCACTGTGAAAAAAAGCATCAGAAATAAGGAAATATTCTTTTTCATACTTATTATTTGTTCAATTAGTTAACCTTTATGGTTTTTCGTTACAGTTTTTTTAAAAAGATATGTTTTACAGGCGAAGGTTAAATCTTATCACTAAAATAATCGTTATAAGGGTTCGAAAAAAGATTTACAGTTTAAGAAAATTATCAGAAAAGTATTATCCTGAAATGAAACCTGTTCATTATAAACAAAAGGTTTTGCAAAAACATAAAGTATCAGCAATTTGAATACACTGAAAGAAAATGAAATTTATTTTATTTATGAAAAATATTTCTAAAAGAAAGTTAATTTTTAAAATTAAAATTTGAATTATATCCCTGTAATTCGAAATAAAACAAGACATTCACTGCATATTATTAATTTTATCAACTATATATTGATTTTATCTATTAAATAAAAATAATATATTCGTATCTGAATGGATTATTATTCATCCAATTTGTGTTTTTGCCCTGTAAGTTCTGTTACAGGGTATTTTGTTTTTATCTGTGTAATAAAAGACCATCTTTATTCCATAAATAGCAATATCTGTATTTTTATTTAGACTAAGTAATAAAATCTGATTTGAATCATAGATTAAAAAAAAATTAAACAGCAGGTTTGTAAATATTTATTTAATAATTTTGTAACATAAATTTATTAAAATGGGAATTATTTTAAAGCCTATAGATGTTGTAGACGAAATTTCTAAGGAAGAATTCTTCGAAAAATATCTGAAGCCAAGAAGGCCCGTTGTCATCAAAAATATGGCAAAAAAGTGGCCTGCTTACCAAAAATGGACGATGGAATACATGAAGGAGGTTGTAGGAGATGTGGAGGTCCCGTTATATGACAGCTCAAAAGCAGACCCTTCTGCTCCCATCAATGCTTCTGCGGCCAAAATGAAGTTTGGAGATTATATAGATCTTATACAGCGTGAACCCACTGATCTTAGAATATTCCTTTTTGATCCAATAAAATATGCGCCTAAGCTGCTGGAAGATTATATTTCACCCAAAGAACTCATGGGAGGTTTTCTTGATAAATACCCCAATATGTTCTTCGGAGGAAAAGGTTCGGTAACGTTCCTTCATTTTGATATTGATATGGCTCATATTTTCCATACTCATTTCAACGGAAGAAAGCATATTCTTCTTTTTGATTATAAATGGAAAGAAAGATTATACCAGATTCCTTATGCAACCTATGCACTGGAAGATTATGATATTGAGAACCCGGATTTCACAAAATTCCCGGCTCTGGACGGAGTGGAAGGTATTGAATGTTACCTGGAACACGGAGACACCCTTTTTATGCCAACCGGATGGTGGCACTGGATGAAATATCTGGACGGAAGCTTCTCCATATCCCTGAGAGCATGGGACAAATCATGGGCAGTAAAAGCACACTCTCTATGGAATCTGACCGTGCAGCGTAAGTTTGATGACATTATGAAGTCTAATTTCAGAAAGAAATATATGGACTGGAAAGAGAAAGTAGCCATTAAAAGAGCAGAGATTGCCCTGAAAAGAGGATTACCAAGATAAAAAAAAACGCTTCGTCTGAAGCGTTTTTTTTATGAATACAGTTATTTTTTAATGATTTTATAGCTTCTTACCGCCTCACGGTCTTTCACTTGCAGAAGATAATTTCCAGGAGACAGCCCGCTTACATTTACCGTTCCATTCTCTGAGTTCATATTTTCTTTTCTCAGCAACTTACCTATAAGATCATGGATACTTATCTCAGATATTTTATTTTTGTTTTTGATATGCAGAACATCCTGTACAGGATTAGGGTAGACGGACGCAGTATGCTTATCCTTATTTACATCAGAAACCGAAAGGTTACTTCCTGAAATTTCAAAATCATCTATTCCGATAAACCAAATATCTGTTGTGCTTGAATAGAAGGCAATATAAATGGTCTGCCCAACATAAGGAGTCAAATCATAGGTATACTGTGTCCACACAGTAGGAGGTTTCACAGCGGCAGCTAATGTATTGGTAAAGGCTGCAGCAGTAGGAGTAGTAGTGGATATTTTGATATCAATCACCTCTGCAAGACTGGATCCTCCATTCTTACTCCAAAAGGTCAGTTTATCAGATACTCCTGCGGTAACAACTATTGCAGGACTTACCGCATAGTCATCATGAGCGGAGGAGCCGTATTTCAATCCAAGATAGTGAGATCCTGAATGCGGAAGAATAGTAGTAGATGCGCTGTAGGTAGTCCATGTTTCCCATGTTCCGGAATCTCCACCATTAATTATGGTCCAATCTGCCGGCACTGTATCCGAATCAAAGCTTTGAAGATATTGTGCAGACATACTTAATGGCATTAATAGGGCCATCATTAAAAATTGATAAATCTTTCTCATATTTACTTTTTATTACCAATTTAATTAAAAAAAAATGATTTATTTAATAAATACATCTATAATTAATTAAAAAACACCAATACATGTCAATTATCTTTTAAATCAAATTTTTGAAAAATATTGTTGATAATAATGTTCTGAGAAAAGAATAATACCTGAAATTTTCTCTGAAGAAAAAGATTTACAAGGTCGGTTATTTAATTTACCATCAGAAAACCCTTTTTTGATTTATAACACCCTGTATACAGGATACTGTCTGAAGGTTTTTTCTTCAAAATAAGGAGAGTGTCTGTAGATCCAGTCCAGCTGCGCTTCACCGCTATCCGACATTTTTTTATCTGATGTTTTTGCTGCTTCAAATGCTTCTTTCAGTTTTTTATCATTTTTCAGCAGTTCTGCAGCAGTATCTTCAAAGATATAAGCTGAGTAATATTCTTTCTGTGCCAGAATTCCATCGAAAAAATTCCAGTTGAAAAAGGAGTCTAATGCCTCAGGTTCAAGGGTTTCAATAATATATTTCACACCAGGCTGTTCTGTGGAAACCAGATAATCCCCTGCTGAAAAGGTCTGATTTCTGCGGGAAGTGTCCACTGTAGTTTCATAATGCAGATAATGTCCTTCGTAAGGGTTTTTCACGGTTTTAAAATCTCTGATCTTATAGGATTCTACAGCCAGTGTACTGTCTTTCTGAATCGGCTTCATCTGGATTTTGTTCCGTCTGAACTCTTCAATGACACGGTATTGTGACTGGGGAATGACATAATATTTCGGAATGGTAATATACCCTGTAGGAACTGCTGTAGTAAAGAGTTTTATATTTTTTGTAAAAGGCTTGCTTCTATCGTAATAAAGTCTTGGTTTTCCTGAAATTTCACTCGGTTTGTATTTCCCTTCATAGCCTTTAAAATCCATGGTAGAATATTTTGTAGAGTCTATCTTCCAGCGGATACCGTATTGCTTCCCTGCCTGATACTGCTTTAGGTTCTCAAGGCGCAGCTGTTTTATTTTACTGTACTCTTTATCTAAATTCTGAAGGTTTACGAGCATATATTTGTAAGTCGCATCCACTCTTTTATCATAAGGTTTCAGCATATGGGTTTCCGGAACGGTTCCCAGAGAATTGAAAAGGGAAGTATATCCTGTGGAATATCTCGGGGAGTCTTCAAATGCAGCAAAACCAACTTCAGGAACGTCTCCGTGAATGTTTACATAGGGAGTGCTTTCATACCCAAGCTTCTCCATATCCTTAAGGTTTTTAGCCTGGTAATCATTATAGAAATAAGTCCCTAAAGTATTTCCCAGACGCTCTTTAAAGGTAGAAATATAGGTAAATGTATATTGATAATCTGCTCCGTTACTTACATGGTTATCTATGAAAACATCAGGTTTCAGCCACTGGTAAATTTCCTGAAAGCTTCTGGCATTTTTAGAATCGGCTTTTATAAAGTCCCTGTTCAGATCATAATTTCTGGCATTTCCCCTGAAGCCATATTGCTCAGGCCCGTTCTGATTGGCTCTTGAGTAGGCTCCCCTGTTGAGCATTCCGCTGACATTATAGGCAGAAATGGCAGCCATGATAAAGTTCTGCGGGGTTTTGATCTTTTGGGTGGCCAGATCACGCATCAGCATCATGGTTGCATCAATCCCGTCCGGCTCTCCGGGATGAATTCCGTTATTGACAAAAAGAATGGCCTTACTTTTTCTGAGTTTTTCCAGGTCTTTTTCAGGAAACGGGTTGTAAATGACCACATAAATAGGCTTTCCGTTGTCATCTTCCCCTTTTTTAAGGTATTGAATTGACGGGAATTTTTTGGCAAGATCCTGATAATAGACATTCATTTCGTCATAAGTAACCGTCTGATTACCGTTTCCTTTTTCAAAAGGGGTCTGAAATGATTTTTGGGCCAATACGAATGATGAACTTAGAATAAGCAGGAGGTATTTCAATTTCATTGCTGACATAATTTTCGGGATTTAAAATTAGTCAATATGATGCTGCCAAAAAAACAAAACGCAAAAAATACTTCCGCATTGATCTCAGATTATTCCGGTTTCATTAAAGATTTCTTGCTTTAATTTTTTTGTTGATTAAACCTAAATTGATCAGTAAAGGTACTAACGTAACAGGCATTACGATAAACGGAATGAACGCTGCAAAAGGAAAGTCTTTCGCTCCTTTCATAGTAAGCAAAACAATAAATGTTGCCACTCCCAATAAAAAGACAGTTCCTAAGCCGATTAAAACCCCTTTGAAGGTCTTGCTTTTTTTGATCAGGTCTTCGTTGGTTAATTCCTGGTAGATGTTTTTTTTCATTGCGGTAATAGCTTTTAGCAAATATAGAATGTTTTAATCACATCAACCCTCAGAAACATAAAAGCCTCATTGATCTTAAATCTTAGTGAGGCTTTGTATATTCTATAATCTGTTTTTAGGTTTTGCCTTATCATTATTTCTTCCTTTTTCATCAGGATACAAGAGAGGAAGCGGATCACTCTGCCAGTATTCTTTGGTATTGATATCCATTAGGGAAAGGGCCCCCGTAAAAGCGGCCCCTGTGTCCATATTCCAGATATTGGCTTTGTTGACGGGTGTTCTGATGCCAAGGTATAAGGTTGGGGTATGCCCGATGAATATTTCATTATACAAAAGCAGCCTTTTAGGATATAATTCCGAACTGGTTTTCAGTTTCCGGTCCATTGCTACAGCAGTTTCCCAAAGGGTCCTGTCCCAGTGGTAATTGCTGGAATACACTTCCTTTTCAGGCCCGTGCATGGAAGAGTATCCTGCATGGATAAAGAGGCGGTTGTCTTTGTCCACATAGTAATTTTTCATTCTTTGAAAAAATTCAAGGTGAATTTCAAGTTCTTCCCGCGAATAATCAGTATAGCTTTCTACAGTACATTCCTGATTTCCGGAAACTTCTATCAGAAATCTGATGGCCTGTGAAGATTCGCTCCAGCCGTCAACAAAGTCTCCGAGAAAAATCAGCTTATCTTCACGGGTTACTGCTGCTCTTTCAAAAACCTGTTTCAAGGCTCTTAATCCTCCATGGATATCTCCTATTACTAATGTTCTGCTCATCGGTTTTTTTTATCTGTACCATATCTTTTATGGTAGTTCGGACAGGATTCTGCCACTTTCAGGGCTTCAGTTAAACGACAGTTCAAATGTTGTGTAATGAAGTGCAAGACATACACAGCATTGGCTCCTTTCGCAAACAGTGCGTCTACCTTATCCCTGATATTTTCTTTTCCGGGAGAAAAATCTTTTGTTTCCTCCTCAAATTCCGGTCTGGTCATTTCGAAATGTATTTTGCATCTACAAAATCCGTCAGCCAGACTCCGTTTGCAGATTGGTAGAATTCGATTCCGTCTTCATGCATTTTACCGGTCCTGATGGTAAGAATCACAGGTTTACCATGTCTCATGCCCACCTTTGTAGCAGTCTCTTTATCAGCACTTAAGTGCACGTGCTGACGGGTTCTTTTTTCAATTCCATTTTCCAGAATGGAAGCGATATTGGTTTCTGCTGTTCCATGGTACAGAAAATCTGGCGGCTGCAGTGTTTCCAGAGCAAGGTCTATTGCAATAGAATGTCCCTGGCTGGCTCTGATCATGGTTTTGTCTTCATTGAAGGCAAATCTTTTCTTATTGTTGGTTTCCACCACTTCATCCAACTCTTCGGGAGTAAAATACACGCTTCTTTTGGCTGATCTTGCTCTGAGATCTTCTACATTTGCCCAACCGTTTTCATCCAGTTTCAAGCCGATGGTTTCCGGCTGATGCCTTAGGATAAGGCTTAAAAATTTACTTATTCTTTTCTTTTCTATTTCGTTCATGATTTCTGTTTTAATTTTTCAATAAGATCTCTGACTGTGAAATAATCCCGGCTTAACTGATCATAAACCGATCTTTCACCCTTGGATATTCCTGCCAGAATTCTTTTCTGTTCATAATAATAAAGTTCAAAATTTTCTTCGTCACTGTCTTTTTTATCTTTCAGATCCAAGTACTCTCTGATAACCTCATCAGCAAGATTATAGGAAAGCAGTTGCTCTTTTATATAATTGCCCCAAAAAGTTTCCTCTTTAAATTCCTCCTTTTTCAGTTCAGCAATTTTATTTTTACTTTCATCCTTTATCAGACTGTGATTTAATTTCCTCCATAACAGGTCTTCAATAATTCCCTCTCCGAATTCTCCACGGCTTACCTGATATTGCGGATCGTAAGTTTTAAGGTGCTGTAGGAATTTTTCATTTTTATTCGGATAAATAAATACATTCCGGAGATACATTCCAAGACCGAAAAGGCCACCCATTTCATCAAACTTTGAAGCTAATGACCTGTTCCTGATTTCATTGATAGTATCTTCACTCAATTCTTCATTTATTAAAAAATCTACAGCCTCTTCCACAGTATTTATTTCCGATCTCTTTTCATCATATTGGATTGAAGTATCTTCTTCATTTTGCTCAGATATATCATTGTCATAATCAATCTGCTGGTCTAAATCATCATAGGGAATAATTGTATGGTCATTCGTCTCCAGAAAAGTATCTAACCTGATTTTAAAAAATCTTTCTTCCTTCTCCAAGACCTCAGGGATTTCTTTTTCGAATTCTTTCGTATGGCCAAAGTAGTCAACGATTTTTATCTTATCCTTGATTAAAGTATTGAAGAGTGGTATTCTATCAGTTTCTACCATCAGCTCTCCGTTCTCCAATCTTTTAAAATTGCTGATTGTATTTTCCTGAATTTCACACTTTACAAGAAACATTCCAGGTTCCGGGATAGGATCGGGAATTATAACGGTATGAAAATGCAGAGGGATATCGGAAATAAATTCTTTAAAAAGTGTTTTTCCTATTCCCAGCAGTTCTTTTTCTGATGTAAGTTTATATAGCGTTATCAATGGTTTTAGTTTTTTAAATTACTTCTTATCAGGCATTATCACAATGTTTTTCTGCTGTTATTGGTTTTTAATCAACAATTATAATATTCCGGAAGAACGGTCACGGCTACTCCGGTTATCTGCCTTATCTCATCGGCATATTTCTCAAAGGTAGCGTCAGCGATTTCACAGGATGTTCCATTTAATAAACATAATGACATCCAGGAATATCCTGCGCCTTTTGCAGGCAGCATGTTCTGAATTTCAAAACCTTTGACTTCACTTAACACAAACAGCTTAGTTCTTTCCGCACAAGAGTATCCCAGCAAATCATTTTTTTCATCTACCCACAGTAGAGTGTCATGATTTAAAATTTTCAATATTTCATCCGGCGTTTTAAACAAATAATCATCTGACCTTCTTACTTTATTGTCTTTAATCATCACATATTTATCAACTTCAATTTTACCGTGGTATACGGGTAGATTTTCTTCAGCTGTTTTTCTGTTCAGATCTGAATTGTTTCTTCCTGAAAACAAACCTGCCATTACTTTCATTAAAAATTCCATCAGTCCCGGTTGTATGTATTGTTCAGTTTTTCGCACAATGCTTCAATATCATCTTTTCTCACCAGCACATTGAGCCATTCCTGCGGAATATTTTCATAGCCATAATAAATTCCGGCAATTCCTCCTGTAATGGCCCCTGTTGTATCTGTATCTTCTCCGAGGTTGACGGCTTTCAAAACCGCTTCAGAGTAACTTTCTGAGTTGAGAAAACACCACAGGGAAGCCTCCAGGCTGTGAAGAACATAGCCTCCACTTTTGATTTCATCTTCGGGATATCCGGAAATATCATGCTTTAAAACCCTGTTGAAAAGCTCAATTTCTTTTGGGTTAAAATCCTGATTTTCTGCATATTCCAAAGCTGTGTTTTGCATATGCGAATACGCTTCTTTTTTACTTTTCCCTTTGATCAGCTGAATGGCAAAAACCACATAGATAAAACAGGCAAAAACAGACCGGAAATGTCCGTGTGTGATTGAAGAAACTTCTTTTACCGTAAGATAGAGCTTCTTTGTATCATTTTCATTTTGAAGATAAAAGGCAAGGGGAAGGATCCTCATGAGAGAACCGTTCCCATTGTCTTCTTCAAAAATATTTCCTGAAAATCCTGCACTTTCTCCTTTAATCAGCCTTGCAATGGAATGTCTTGTTGTTCCTCCAATATCAAAGAGTCTTCCATGAGCTGTCCAATGCCCATCTTTTACCCATTTTACAAAGCCCGATCCGATTTTTTCAAGATCATACCCTTTTGTGAGTTCTTCAGCCAGACAAAGGGTAAGCGAGCTGTCATCACTCCAGGTTCCTTTGGGCTGATTCCAGGACATATATTCCAGCATTTTTGTGACGGGATTTATTTTTAAATCCTGCCTTTTTTTAAATTCTACCGGAACTCCAAGGGCATCTCCTACGCAAACGCCCATGATTCCTGCTTTTACTTTATTTTCCATCAGGCAAGATTCACCAGTTTATCGAATAATAATTTCATTCCTTGTGTAGCAGTTTCTTTCATCACCACTGCCCGCTGCCCATACCCAAATCCTGTCTCGTTAGGATTGATCACAATCAAAAGGCAATCGTCTTTGATATCATGAATGAGTCCTGCAGCAGGATATACCTGAAGGGAAGTCCCGATCACCAAAAGGATATCTGAATCTTTTACAATTTCTCTTGCGGTCTGATATAAAGGAACGTCTTCGCCGAACCAAACGATGAATGGCCTTAGCTGAGCTCCATCTTCGGCTTTATCTCCAATTTTTATATCATCTTTCTGATCATAAATCAGGCTTTTATTGCTGCATGAGCATGATTTGAACAATTCACCGTGGATGTGAAGAATGTTGGTAGAACCGGCTCTCTCATGAAGGTCATCGATATTTTGGGTAATGATCTGTACTTCAAAATATTTTTCCAGTTCTGCCAATAATCTATGGGCTTCGTTGGGCTCTACCTCGTGCAGCTGACGTCTTCTCTGGTTGTAAAATTCAAGGACCAGGGCTCTGTCTTTTCTCCATCCTTCCGGGCTTGCTACGTCTGTCACGCTATGATTTTCCCAGAGGCCGTCTCCGTCCCGGAAGGTTTTGATCCCGCTTTCTGCGCTTATTCCTGCGCCGCTTAATATGGTTAGTTTTTTCATTGGTTTAAATTTTTTCTGTACACTGAGCTTTATTTTGCCACAATTGCACAAGATTTTAATCCTTAAAAGGATGTCTTAAAAGCTTTTTATAAATTTCTACATTTTCATCATCAAAACAGACAAAAATAACTTTCTCTATAGTAACTGCCTGAAATTTTCTTACTTCATCCACAGCAATTCTTCCGGCTATTTCTTTGGGAAATTTATAAATTCCCGTACTGATGTTTGGAAAAGCTATTGTTTTTACTCCCAGGCCATCTGCCAGTTTTAATGAATTGACATAACAGTCAGATAAGAGTTTTGCCCCTCTTTCTTCATCACCATTCCAAACGGGTCCTACGGTATGAATTACATATTTTGCATGAAGGTTTCCTGCTGTGGTTACAACAGCTTCTCCTGTATGGCATTTACCCTGTCTGTTTCTGATGGCTCTGCATTCTTCCAGAATATTTGGTCCTCCTGCTCTGTGAATGGCTCCGTCTACACCACCTCCACCTAATAAAGAAGAATTGGCAGCATTAACAACAGCATCTACATGAACTTTTGTAATATCTCCCTGGATTAATTCAATTTTCATTGTATTTCTTCGAACGGCTTCAGCATCTCTTCTTTTTTGGTAAGAACAGCGAAAACCACTCTTTTAAATTTATTTTTATATTTCCCCTGAAGGTATTTCTTAAACAGTCCTGCAATCTCTTTCGGATCATTTTTGAAGACTCCGCAGCCCCAGGCTCCTAAAATTAATACCTCATTTCCCTGATGTAAAGCCAACGAAAGCATCTTATCTGTCCTTACATCCATTGCATCCAGTATTTCACCGGCTCTTTCCGGTTCCTGCTTCTTTACAACCCCAGCGTTTACTGCCGGAGAAGTGATGAAATTACATAAAACAGGCTTGTTAAGCAATTCTCCTTTATCTTTTCTGAACACGGGTACTTTCGGGCTGTAAATCATGTTATCTGTATAAAAACAGGATTCCATGTTTCTGTGAATGGTATAGTAATCCCAGGCCTGAAGCAGGCTTTCATGCAGTCCGGAAGTTCTTGCCAGGCTTTCTTCCTGTGCTTCTGCTCCGTTGATGAATCCACCGCCCGGATTTTTTGCCGAAGCAAAATTCAGGCACATGAGTTTCTCCTGGTTTTCCTCTTCAGCCAATTGCAAAATGGCTTTCAGTGAACTGCATTTCCAGGTTTCAAACTGTGTTTCAAAATCAGTTTCCGGCATTGTTGCTTCAGCCATTTCTGAAAGCTGTTCCGGAGAGTACAGCACGGTTCCTTTTTTACAGATTTCCAGTTCGTTTTCTATGTATATTGTTTCGTTCTGTTCGTTGATATAATATTTTCTGGCCAGGATATCCAATGTATCTTTTGCCATTTCTTTATTGGTCATTGTTAGTTTTTTTATATTGAATAATAGGTTCTCAATTGCATCATTTGCCGGCTTTTTAAAGTCTTTTCCGATAAATACTCTGATCACCTCAATTGTTCCTACGATAGCAGCATTAAATGTTTCCAGTTCTTCGGAAGGAACCCACAGTTCGTTATGATTTCTTGCTCCTACATTCTGAACAGGGTATTGATTGGCTACGTCTTCCAGAACATCAAACTGCGTTACAAAACCGAGATAGTTCCCGAATTCATCCCGGGTATTCCACTTTTCTGCGATCTCAGAGGCATACTCTTCATTGATAACCGGATAAAAAATCGGCTGCCACTCTAATCTTGGCGGAAACTTCTTAAATCCGTTCTCTATGATCAGCAGCATTTCTTTTTCGCCTACCGGTCTGTAAAGTCTTGTTGTTTTCATTGTTTTATAGTTTAATCAAAATCATATACATATACCTCAACATTATTGTTCAGCAATGTTTTTTCAATGAGGGGTTCTATTTTCTCCCATTTCCCTCCTGCCAATCCACATCCGATTCTTGGCATATGAACACTGGCATTGAGTTCTGAAGCCTTGTCAGCTAATGTTTCCAGACATTTTTCAATCGCTTCATATCTTACAGGAACTCCGTTGCTTCCGGTTTTTATTCCTTTTTGCCCAATCATATTGGCAACATACATGTATTTTTCTACCTGCACAATCTGAACTTCGCCCAAAGCAAAATTATTTTCACTTCTGAAACGGTGCCAGTGCCTGTATTCTTTTTCAGGTGTTTCCCATCTTCTGGAAACTGCCAGCACAAAGCCTTTTCCCCAACCTCCTATGTCATTACAGATATGGGCTATAATTTTTGTTCCTTTTGCCTGTGGGGATGTGGCATCTCCTTTTAAATACTGTATCGCTGTCATTATGGGGCTTTTTATTTCATTAACATTATCAGTCTTCTATTTCACTTTAAAAATAAAATTAATCTCTTTATCTGTGGTTATTCATAAAGCTTTTTAAAATCTTCTGACCGTGGAGAAAAAGATCCGTAAACGGTATCAAATTCTGTGTTCAGTTTTCCGGTATCAAATTTTTCATCCGTCTGATCCAGACAGGTTACCACCAGGTTTTTTCTTGCGGGATAGCTATAAGCTCCATCCAGTTTTAAAGCATAATTCAGCAGATCATAATCCAAGGTTCCCAACCTGAGTTCTTTCTGATATTCATTAAAGATACAGGTTTCTTCCTCATTATTTTTAAGGTCTATTTTCTTTTCATTACTCATCCATCCGTTTCCATGGCGGGTCGCATAGCTTCTGGTCACATAATAGATTTCAATATCTTCAATTTTTAAAAATTTACAGACTTCACAGGCATTTTTCGATGTTGTGTGTGCGTAGGTTACATTGGGAAAAATTCCATGATCCATATCCAGTAAAATTCCCTGGCTGCCTTCAAAAATGAGGTGATCAAAGGAATTCAGGAAGGAATAATCCTCTATATTCCATTCTATTGTATCAATCGCTTTTAAAAAATCCTGCAGCAGTTCTCTGATCTCATTTTCATCTGCAAAACCGTAGTAATAAGCGATTCCTTTCAGTTTTTCGATCAGCATTTCTCTGGGAGCGATCAGATCTGCAGCGAATAGTTTATAAGGGCTTTCATGTCTTTTCATGGTAGCACCTATTCCTTTTCCGCAGGTCCCGTGTTCCAGGTTTCTGCTATTTGTTCTGTTCTGCCAGACATCAAAAGGGGTTGTTACTTTTGCCAGCGGATGAATATGCAGCTCAGTATTTCCTTTTTTTCCTTTTAATTCTTCCTGCTCATTCAAAAGAAAAACAGGGTGAATAGTGCAGTGTTCAGTAAAATAAGAAGGTAAGCCCCGAAGTGCCCCGCTTGCAAAGCTGGAATGCACATGTTTCCTATCCTCAATCATCACCGTGTGTGCTGCCTGCTGCCCTCCGGAAAACCTGATCACAACAGACTGAGGATTTTGCCGGGCCAGAAAATCGGTAGTGATTCCTTTTCCTTCATCACCAAAACCAAGTCCTATAACAATTTGGGCCTTTTTCATCTTCTATTTTTTTGTTTACCTTTTATGTTCTATTCACCTTTTGTTTTTCAAAGGAATATTGTTCTTTACCGCTATTTGATCCTAAAGCATCTGAACATTATCCAGCCCTCTGTTTTCTGATGTTCCGGAGGTTTGATTTCTGAATCTGTCACAGATAATATTTTTAATCACTTCAGGGATCTCCCTGTGGTCTTCTATGGATATACAATTCTGTCCTAATAACTCTTTCCAGCCTTTATCGGCCCTGATCGCCTGATCTGAATGTAAGACACTGATGTGGTAGATCTCATATCTTTTCTTCGCTTCTTCCAGCAGTTCATAATGGGTATAGGTGTGCTGTCCGGTTCCCATAATTTCTCTGATGGCTGAAGCAGGAAGTGTTTTCAGGCAAGGCTCGTCGCCTACGGTAAACAGTAATCCTTTCTGTTTTCTCTTTTCAAAAGCATCGGTTCTTGTATGAAAAGCTGCAAAATACCATGCTAAAAGATAGCTTTCTCCGGCATTTCCACCCCCTCCGGATTCTATATAAGTCCGGGTAAGCCACATATCCAGTTCTTCATCACCGGATTCGAACTGCCCGACCTGTAACGGATACCCGTCGCATTCATGATCCCCGATTCCCAGGAACAGAAGGGCCGGATCCGGAACTCCGCCCTGGATGATTCCTCCCATCAGTTTAGGCAGTCCTTCCCTGATCAGCTCATGGGGAATATGTCCCATGCTTCCCGTCACATCCAGTCCCAGAATAATGGGAACTGAAAAAGGATGAACTTCAGAGTCCCTTGATTCCCTGAAAGCAATACCGTGTGGATTCATCGATTCGTGGGCCCTTCTTTTGGCATTCTGAGTGAAAATCTCACCTGCGGATTTTGTTCCGTAACCTGCTTTACTTGCTCTGCTGTAACGAGCGTCTATATCGTATCTTGTGCTTCCCATAACTAAAGTTTTTTTCCAAATAAATATTCAACCCGTTTTCCGGTTACTTCGAGCTGAATATTCAGATTTCTGATGATTAATGATAATTCCATGTCTTTCTGAACAAATTCTTCGGGATTGAAATCCGCAAAGGTTAAGCTGTTCCTGTCTAACGGACTGATATCGATAAGACCTTCCTGCTCACGCTCCAGCCTTTTGATTTTCAGTTCAATATCTTCAACCCTGCGCCTGTAGATCAATTCTGAATCTGCTCCGATCGTTCTGGCACGGTCTTCTCTGATCTGATCATTATTTCTCTGTAATGATTCAATAAATCTAGGTTTTAATTCATCTTCCATAAGTTTTTATTTTGTGTTATAACTACGCAAAAACAACAGGGCATGATTTTACAGCTTTATTTTCTGCAAGGCAAAGCATTGTTCCATATTCTTCTGCGTTCCGCTTATTCTTTTCTCATCAGAGTTAAAATCAGCGGCTAAATAGTGGGTGCATCTGTCAATAGCGAACTGATCCCTTTCTCTGTCAGAACCGAAGCCACCTTTTATATTCCAGCTTGCGGCCCTGGTATTGAATGTATTCACTGTATATCTCGGTTTTTGTCCTATATGAAGTACGGTTACTTTTTCTGTTTTGTCTTTTAAAAACTCCATCATCAAGGTATCTGTTCCCGAAAAATCACCTATAAAAAATTCACATTCTGAAAGGGCAGTTCCCTGTAAGGGTTCTATGTAAAACTGATGAAATCTTTCCCAAGATATATTTCCATTTCCAAAAACATATATTCTTTTCATATTCAATCTTTTCTGTACATGACATCTGTTCTCAATACGTATTTCAATCCGCTGACAAGGGCTTTTCCCTCATGCCTTAAAGGATGGTAAAAAAGCAGTGCCGTTCCTTTTTCAGGCGTTACGGTAAGCAGGTTTTCAAATTCCGTTTCTCCACCTTCAAAATCATCATTCAGATAGATCATAAAGGTGTAAAAGCTCTTTTCTTTTTCATTCCGGATGTAGCTTCCGTCTCTGTGCATTTTAAACTGCTGTCCCGGAGCATATCTGTAAACCCTGAGCATTTCATTAAAATTCAGAATATTATAGCCATCCTGCTCCTGGGGCAAAAATTCTGCAGCTCTTTTAAAAAGACCTTCAGCAATGTTTTCATCAAACATCATCAGTCTGTCATTATTTCTGATTCCTTTATTCATCAGCTGTCTTCCATAAACGCTGATCTTTGCCTCTTCGAACTGCTGTTCCTCCGACCGGTGTATGTACTGATCACATTCTTCGTGGTTCAGGAAATCTTTGATCAGAAATATCTGTGAGTGTAATTCTTTCTTTTCCATGATTTTTATTTTGTGTTTGATTATTGTGTTTTTACCCTTCCAATTCATCCCGAACTTCCATCAAGGCAAACCCTAAAAGATTTTCTCCATTCCATAACAGTGGATTTTCTGCTCTACGGTCTGTTTCCAGCATTCCGATTCCCCAGATTTTATCATAAGGACTGGCTTCAACCAAGATCTTTTTCCCAGTAGATAACAGGAATTTCCTGATTTTTTGATTTTGTGAGAATTTTAAAAGGTTTCCTTTTTTTACCATCTCATATTTATGTTCATCCCAAAGCTGAGCATCAAAATTTTTTACTTTCCTTCCCAGACTCTTTGCCTGATTTGGGGTCTTTGCCTGCAGAATTTCCTCTGCTATTTCGTAATCATTAAATAATCTGGCTTTTTCTGCCATCATATAATGTTCTGCGGTTTTATACAAAACTCCGTCTTCTTCAAATTTCGACGGATACCACTGGCTGAAACACGCTTTAGTAATCTCGTCCTTTACAGTGTGCCCCCAGAAAAAAAGAAATTTTAGCTTTTCCTTCTTTTGAAAACGGTCTGTGATATTCTGTAAGGTGTATTTCATTATTGCGTTATTTTTACACAAATTTAAAGGAATTCAGTTTTATTCACCAAATTTATTTGTGTTAATTTTACGCTAATAAATATAGCAAACTGATTATCAGCACTAAAATTTAATTACCCGAAATATTACAAATGACAGTATTTATTATGTTTTGGCTAAAGCCGTCGGAATGTTGGGATAAAAAAAACGGACTAAAGTCCGTTTCTATTGAATATATTCTGTGCTATTTTTTACTGTAATTCTTTACATCATAAATTCACCGACAAGTTTGTAGTTTTGTCTAAACACTATTTGATTTCAAAATAAAATCCCTGTTCTTCCAGTTCTTTGTATTTTTCCTGATTGAAAGTAAAGAGTTTTCCAGGCCTGCCGCTGCCTTCTTTTTTAACGTTATTGGTTTCATTAAGCAATCCGTAGCTCATGATCTTTTTGCGGAAATTTCTGCGGTCTATTTCCTGCCCAACAATGGTTTTATAAAGATTTTCAAGGTCTGAAAAAGGGAATTCTTCATTGAGAAGGTTGAAGCCGATCGGCTGGTATTGAATTTTGGTACGAAGTCTTTTTAATGCAATGTCAATAATATTTTTGTGATCAAAGGCTACTGCTGGAAGACTGTTAACACTGAACCATTGGGCATCATCAGCATCCGAATCTGCAAACAGCTCATGGTATGATGGGTTTACAAGGCCCAGATAGGCTACAGAAACCACTCTGTTTCTCGGATCACGGCCTACGTTACCAAATGTGTAGAGTTGTTCCAGAAAATCCGGCTTTATGCCCGCTTCTTCGTACAGTTCTCTTTTTACAGCATCGTCAAGATTTTCATCATCCAGAACCAGCCCTCCAGGGAGCGCCCAACCGCCTTTAAAGGGCTCAATATTCCTTTTAATTAAAAGAATCTGCAGGTCTTTTTTGTCAAAATATCCGAAAATGACTGCATCTACCGCTACTTTGATATCCTGTATTTTTTTTGGAGACTCCATAAATTGATTTGCGTTATGAATACGCAAAGTTACAATTTATCCTCACAATAAAAAAAATTTTAAACATAATAAAAGTTTATAACTTTATGTTTATTAATATAATCAACTTAAAATTAAATATTTATGAAAAATTTATTAGTAATTATTTCTCTCCCTTTTATATTTATAGCGTGTGAGAAAGGAAAAACAACAGCTGCCAATTCTTCTGATAAAAAGGACTCTGCTGCAGCAAATACCGAATGGAAACCTGTAGATTCAGCAACCGCTATGAAAGCCTGGATGGAATACTCAACTCCTGGAGAAATGCAGAAAATGCTGGCAAAATCTGATGGAACCTGGACAGGAGAAACCACCATGTGGATGGAGGATGGAGGCAAGCCAATGATGAGCAAATCTGAAGCGATCAATAAAATGATGTATGGCGGACGCTATCAGATCAGTAATCATAAAGGAAGCTTTATGGGGATGCCCTTTGAAGGGATGAGCATTGTAGGATATGACAATTCAAAAAAGAAATTTGTCAGTACCTGGATAGATAATATGGGAACTGGAATAATGCATGGAGAAGGAGATTGGAATCCTTCAACAAAGTCGGTTGAATTTAAAGGAAAAATGACTGATCCTTCAAGACCGGGAAAGGATTGTGATTTCAGAGAGGTTTTCACATTTGTTGATGATAATACTCAAAAAATGGAAATGTACGGGGCTGATTCCAAGACAGGAAAAGAGTATAAAACAATGGAAATAAATTTCACCCGTAAAAAATAGATCATAAAAAAACCGCTTCGATTGAAGCGGTTTCTGTTTTATTTTAATCATTAAGCTTTAATACAGCCATGAACGCAGACTGCGGTACTTCTACCCTTCCGATCTGCTTCATTTTCTTCTTACCTTCTTTCTGTTTTTCCAACAGCTTACGTTTTCTGGAAATATCTCCTCCGTAACATTTTGCGGTAACGTCTTTTCTCAGGGCCTTAATTGTTTCCCTTGCGATAACTTTCGTTCCCAAAGCTGCCTGAACTGCAATATCAAACTGCTGTCTCGGGATCAGCTCACGAAGCTTCTCACACATCTTTTTACCGATATGATAAGCGTTACTGTCGTGAATCAGGGATGAAAGGGCATCTACCATATCCCCATTGATCAGGATATCCATTTTCACAAGCTTGGAGGCTCTGAATCCGATCGGATGATAGTCGAATGATGCATATCCTTTAGAAATAGATTTCAGCCTGTCGTAGAAGTCAAAAACAACTTCTGCCAATGGCATGTTAAATACCAGTTCCACCCTCTCTGAAGTTAAATAACTCTGATTAACGATCTCTCCTCTCTTTTCGATACAAAGCGTCATTACAGGTCCTACGAAATCAGATTTTGTAATGATAGAAGCTTTAATGAACGGTTCTTCCACCCTGTCCATAATAGACGGATCCATCATTTCAGAAGGGTTATTGATCAGGATCGGAACTTCAGGTTCTTTTTTGGAGTAACCAAAATAAGATACGTTCGGTACTGTAGTGATCACGTTCATATTGAACTCTCTGTCAAGACGTTCCTGAACGATTTCCATGTGAAGCATTCCCAGGAATCCGCAACGGAACCCGAAACCAAGAGCTGCTGAACTTTCCGGTTCAAAAACCAGCGAAGCATCATTCAGTCTTAATTTTTCAAGTGAGAATCTGAGTTCTTCAAAATCCTCAGAATCAATTGGATAAATCCCTGCAAATACCATTGGTTTTACCTCTTCAAAACCATCAATTGGTGCTGCAGCCGGCTTATCAAAAGAAGTGATCGTATCTCCTACCTTTACTTCACGGGCATCTTTAATCCCCGAAACCAGATATCCTACGTCTCCACAATGGATGGTCTTTTTCGGAACCTGCTTAAGTTTCAGTGTACCTACTTCATCAGCCCCATATTCTTTTCCTGTTGCAAAGAACTTAATCTTTTCATTCTTTGTAATGCTTCCGTTTACTACTTTAAAGTAAGCTTCAATTCCTCTGAAAGGGTTGTAAACAGAATCGAAGATCAATGCCTGAAGTGGCCCGTCAGGATCTCCTTCCGGTGCAGGAATTCTTTCTACGATCTGCTCCAGCAGGTTATGAACCCCTTCACCTGTTTTACCTGACACTCTTAATACATCTTCATATTCGCATCCGATAAGGTTCATGATCTCATCGGTTACTTCTTCAGGGTTGGCAGACGGAAGGTCAATCTTATTCAGAATAGGAATGATCGTCAAATCATTTTCCAATGCCAGATACAGGTTACTGATCGTCTGTGCCTGGATACTCTGAGCTGCATCTACAATAAGAAGGGCTCCTTCACAGGCTGCGATAGAACGGGAAACTTCGTAAGAGAAGTCAACGTGTCCCGGTGTATCGATCAGGTTTAAAATATATTTTTCGCCTTTATACTCATAATCCATCTGGATAGCGTGAGATTTAATAGTAATCCCGCGTTCTTTCTCCAAATCCATATCATCAAGCGTCTGAGACTGTAATTCTCTTTGGGTAACGGTATTGGTATACTCCAGAAGACGGTCTGCCAGGGTACTTTTACCATGGTCGATATGAGCGATTATGCAAAAATTTCGTATGTTTTTCATTTAAGAATCTTGTAATTTGCAAAGATAAGAAATTGCAAGTGAATTCATCACACATAATTTTAAGACATAAATTAAGTTATCATTTTGCTTATAACATAAAAAGCTCTTTTGATTATTTATTTTACCAATGGAATAAAAAAACGGAAATTATCTTCTTACTTTGATTTACCAAAATTTTCTGGCAAAACATACTCCCCTGTAAGTCTATCAATTCCTACTCTAGAATACTTTGCATTCTGTTTACGAGCTTTTGAAGTGGCACCATCAATTACAGCACCCACTATACCACCTACAATACCGAAAGAAACCGCTCCTGCAATAGTCATTGTATTATTTTGTGGAAAGAGTTCTTCTTCTGACGCTATTATAAAGAATCCATCATTATCTTTTTCAATTTCAATAAAACTTACTGGTGTTTTTTTATAGGCAATTCCATTATCGACAACTGCAAAAACTTCTCTGTTTAAGTTGTCATAATCATCGACTCTTTTAACACCTTTAATTACGCCGTCTTTATTTTTTCTTACCGTAAGCTCCTTATTTGGTTTTTGCTCCGCAAAGGATCTATAATCATTATAAACACCATCTGTAAAAGATTCTGATCTAAAAATCAGCAGCTTTTCAGATATTACCTGTTCATAATTTTCCATATCATTCTCAGAAACTGGAATATTCAATTCTTTTATATCATAAGAATCCTTTATAATATTAGAAAATTCTGCTGATATATTGGTAGCTATAGCTCTTGTAATATATGCATGATCTTTCTGTTGATAATCTTTTGAAATTTTATTTTTTTTAAGAAAATAAAATTGATTGTTTTTTTTAAGAAAAGTAGCTAACTGCATCTCCAAATGTCCCTTAACTGATCTTTCTATTGGTATATCTTTAACTTTTAAATATTCCAGTATAAGAAAATATTGATTATTTCCACGCTCTTTATTATATTCTATAAACCAATCTGAAATTAATTTATTCAGATCATCCTTTTCAAATTTTACTTCATAAGGAGTTTTTCTATGAGATACAATTCCTATAAATTTATCTTCTCTTCTGTCAAGTAAAGTAAGAGATTCAGCAGCATGATTTTTATCTTTTATATTTTTTCTTAGTTCTATAAATTGATACTTTTGAGCAGAAATAAATATGGGGAACAGCAAAAATAATAATCTTTTTTTCATATTTGTTTTTTCACAAAATTAAAAATTCTGACAAAAAATCAAACGGCTCTCACAAAAAAATCTGTGAGAGCCGTCCAACATTAAAAAAATAAACTATTATGGGTTTTGTTTAGGTCCTTGAGTATTATTATAGTTTCCGTGGGGTTTTCTTTCATTCATTTTATCTCTCATCATTCCTTCGGACTGAAACAGTTTCAAAACTTTCTGGCAGGGAATCACCTGTTGCATTTTATCTGCATATTTTTTCCTGTTATCCAATAGTTTCTGCCCTACATCGAAGCTTTGCTGCAATTTGGCTTTTGCTTCGTCATCAGACAGGGTTTCAGGATCAAAGCTTGGATCAAACTGGCTTTTGATCTGCTTCTGGCTGTCCAGGTATTCGTTATAGAGCTGTGTAAACTCAGCTTTATCCCCCGGATCTACATTCAGGTTATCCATAATCATATTGTTCCTGAATTTTTTCAGCAGCTCTTTTCTTTCTTCGGGAGAAAGGTTATTGATGACTTCCTTTCTTTGTTTAGGATCCATCTTTTTCCAGTCATAATCCGTCCTTTGGGCATTTAAGCCAAAACCATAAATAATCAAAAATGCTAATAATATCTTTTTCATCTTCTTACTTAATTGTATAAATCCAAATAAACGTCCTGAGTTGAGTTACTTGCTAATTCTGCGATTTCAGAATTAGAAAATGAGTCCAAATATTCATTCATCCGGGTTTCTTCTTTTTTTGAAGCAGCTTTCACCGGTTGAGGTGTTTCTGCTGTTTTTTCATTTACATTTTCGCTTTTATAGGCGTAGGTAGTATTATTTTTCTGATTTCCAATTGTTTGATTATTATTTTCAACAGAAGTTAAATCAGATTGTAAAGTTTCATAAGCGAGTTCACTTTCTGTTTTTGGTTCTCCTTTGGCATATACTCCTTTTGTATTCATTGTTTCGTCAGCAGAATCATTACCGGAATTGAAAACATAAGTTGCTCCAAAGATCAACGCCAGTGATGCTGCCGCTGCATACATCCAGTTCAGCTTAAAGACAGGTGCTTTTTTACTTGTCTTTATATCATTCATAACGTTCTCCTGAATATTTTCAAACAAACGGTCAGGTACTGTGTAAATGTTTTTACGCTCCAGTTTTTCTATGTCGAACTCTTTCATCTTTGTTGTATCAAAAATTATCTTTCGTAATTTTCTTTAATATAATCTTCAATTTTTTGTTTGGCATAATGATAATTGGTCTTTAATGTTCCTACGGACATATCTACGATTTTGGATATCTCTTCGTAAGGTAAATCATCATAATACCGCATCATAAATACCAGTTTCTGCTTTTCAGGCAGGCTTTGTATGGCATTCTGCAGCAAGATCTGAATTTCTTCCGCATCTCCTTCGGTGTTATCAGCTATAAGATTCTGCATATGATACTCAGGATCTTCATCAGTCTTCTGCATTTTCTTCAGTTTGTTTACCTGCTGCAGGGCTTCGTTGGTAGCAATTCTGTACAGCCAGGTATACAGCTGGCTATCATTTTTGAACTGATGAAAATTCTGATAAGCTTTAATAAAAGTCTCCTGCAAAGTATCCTGGGCAAGATCTCCGTCTACAATAATTCTTCTTATATGCCAGTACAATCTGCTTTGATAGGCATCCATCAAGGCCCGGACACCTTTATCCTGGGTCCGTGGATTCTGCATCAACGAAATAATTTCCGCGTCCTTAATCTTCATAAGATGCCTTTCATTGTTTTGGATTACAAAAATAGCTGAAAGTTAAATTAATTTTCCAATTTTCAATCCAAATATTTAAAATAATATGAGACAGTTACGCAATAAACGTGCCTGGATTGGAGTTCCGGGCTTCTGTCCCGTTATTCCCTTCCCGGATCAGCTTAAAAATCTTATATTTGTTAGATGCAAATTGTAATCATCGGTTCCGGAAATGTTGCCTATCACATGGCAAAAGCTTTCACACTGAAAGGCATTTCCATTGCCCAGATTTTTGGCAGGAACGAAAAAGAACTGAGTAAAATTTCGGAAGAATTAAACGTACCCTACTCCACCGGATCGCTCAAAGACGCAGATCTTTATATCATCTGTGTAAGTGATAATGCCGTGGAAGATGTTTCAAAAATCATCACAGGGAAAGATTGTCTTGTGGCCCATACCTCAGGCTCTCTGCCAAAGGAAATTTTATCGGGTTTATACAGGAAGGCCAGCTTCTACCCTTTGCAGACCTTTTCAAGATCCAAAGAACTTGAGTACGAAAAAATTCCGTTTTTCATTGAAGCTGAAAATGAAGCTGACAAGGAAATACTCTTTGACCTTGCTTCCCGGGTCTCTCAAAATGTCATGGAAAGCAGTCATGAAAAGAGAAAATATATTCATCTGACAGCAGTTTTCGCCTGCAATTTTGTGAATCATCTTTTTTCTAGGGCTAAGGAAATCTCGGATTCCCAGGAGATCCCGTTCCACTATTTCTTACCTCTGATTGATGAGACCGTTCAGAAAATTCATGAAATTGAACCTAAAAAAGCCCAGACCGGTCCTGCTGTAAGAAATGATCTGAGGATACTGGAATTGCATGAGCAGTTAATAAAAGACGAAGAAAGTCTTGAAATTTATAAAACAATGAATCATTCTATTCAGAAAATGTATGAGCTATAAAGAGAAATTAAAAGATATTAAGGCATTTGTATTTGATGTTGACGGTGTTTTTACAGATGGAAGCGTTTATCTTCTTCCGGGCGGAAATATGTGCAGGGTCATGAATGTGCTTGACGGCTATGCAGTAGTTAAAGCTTTAAAAAACAATTATTTAATAGGAGTGATCACCGGAGGAAATGATGAAATGGTAAAACACAGAATCAATTACCTCGGTATTCAGGATTATTACCCGAAGTCTCACAATAAAATTGAGGATTTTGAGGATTTTAAAAAGAAGCACAATCTTAAAAATGAAGAAATTCTGACGATGGGTGATGATCTTCCGGATATTCATATTCTGGAACGCTCAGCGATTGCTGCGTGCCCGGAAAATGCTGTTCCTGAAGTAAAAGGAGTCTCCCATTATATTTCTACTAAAAAAGGAGGAAGCGGTGCTGTACGTGACGTTATCGAACAGGTGATGAAAGTACAGGGGAACTGGCATGATGATAATACCCAATCTGTATAATTCTACTATGAAATTACTTTTAGCATCACAATCTCCGAGAAGAAAAGAACTGCTTACCAGTCTTGGTTTTGACTTTGAAGTGGTAAAAATAGACTGCGAGGAAATTCTTCCGGAACATATCAAAATAGAAGAGGCTGCAGCTTATTTATCTGAACTGAAGGCTGATACATTCAGAAGCCTTGTTTCAGATGAAGTTTTACTGACTGCGGATACAGTGGTGGCCATTGATCATCAGATCCTCGGAAAACCAAGAGATGAGGAAGATGCCTTCAGTATGCTTCAGAGCCTCTCGGGAAAAACGCATCAGGTTTACACGGGGATTACCATCAGAACAGCTGATCAGATCTTTACAGAAACGGATGTGGCAGATGTGACCCTCGCTCCTCTCTCCGATGATGAAATACAGTATTATATTCAAAACTATAAGCCTTTTGATAAAGCAGGAAGCTATGGTATTCAGGAATGGCTTGGAATGGCCAAAATTACAGATATGAAGGGAAGTTACTATACCATTATGGGGCTTCCTACCCATCTTGTTTATAAAATTCTGAAGGAAATCTCCGTGATTTAAAAAATGATCGAGCTTCCTGATGTTTATAAAGAAGAAATAAATATTATTCATTATAAAATTTTATTATTTTTACAAAATGATCAAACTGCTGATAATAAAAAGCAGATTAGCGAGTTATATTGAATAATGAAAAAGAATATATTATTCCTTTTAGTAATATGCCTTGTTGCTTCCTGTGCTACCAAAACCAAAAAGCCGGAGCAGCGGTCCAAGCTATTGAAAGGATTTTCCACATATTACAATACGCTTTTTAACGCCAAAGATGCGTTAAACAGTGAATTTACGACAAGGGATAAAGGACATAAAGATAATTTTTATGCTCCCTATATTCCTATTCTTACCTATGAAGAACAGCCGCTGGGAAGTGACCTGGGGCAGACCGAAGCTTTTGCCGAAAATTCTATGAAAATGGCAGAAGTGGCCAACCAGGCTCCCGGAAGAGGTAATTCCGGAGTGCCCAATATGCCGGGCGGCCCGGGCAGCAATGCAGAGGGTCCGAATGGGCAGTCTAAAGGGGCGACAACCCTGGAAATTGCAGAAGCAAAAGCCCTGAAAGCAATTAATAAATATTCTGTAACCCGAAACGGCGAAGAAAAGAACAAACAGATTTTTGATGCCTATATGATCCTTGTTCAGTCAAGAATTTATCGTGGAAAACCTTTGGAAGCACTGGATGCACTCAATTACGTTTTCACCCACATGAAAGATGATAAAAGGATCGCCCTGGCAAGAATATATCAGGGTCTGGCTTATGACAAAGTCAAAGATTATCACAGGGCGCATGAAACATATGCCAAACTGAAAGGGGAGAAGATTGATAAAACCTATGCTAAACTGCTGAGTATTTATTATGCTGAATCTCTTCTGGATGCAGGAAAAAAGGAAGATGCCGCCAAAGAACTTGATATCGCTTATGACCTGAACAGCAACAGAAAACTTAAGAGCAGAATTGCTTATCTGAGAGGGCAGGTGCTGGAAAATCTGGGACAGAATGATAAGGCAAGGGAAAGCTATACGGCAGCATACAAATATTCCAATGATTTTGAATTTGAAGTAAAATCCCAGATCGCCATTGCCAAGACATTCAATGGTAAAGGAGATTATAACGGGGCAAAAAATTATCTGGAAGGAATCAGTAAGAAAGGAACTTACGGATCCAGAAAGAACGAATTTTATTATGCACTGGGCTTAATGGCCAATAAGGCAGGAAAAAAAGACGAAGCACAGCAGTTCTTCAGAAAATCCTTGTTTGAAAAAGTTTCTGATCCTCAGATCCGTGGTCTTGCCTATTATGAAATAGGAAAAAGCTATCTTGAAAGGAATGATTACATCGGGGCAGGAAGTTATTATGATTCCGCTCTTGCAGTGATGACCTATGAGCCTTCAAAAATTTTACTTAAAGATCAGTCTGCATACATCAAAAAGATCTCTAAAAATTACTATCTGATCAAAAAGAACGACAGTATTCTTTCTCTGGCAAAAATGGATACCAACCAGAGAACAGAGTTTTTCTCTAAACATATTGCGAAACTGAAAGCTAAAGAAGAGAAAGAAGAACAGGAGAGAAGGCGTGCAGAAAGAAATAAAGGCTTTGATACCGGTGACTACAGTGCCAACTCTGTTTTTGCCAACAGTTCCAATTCTTTTGAAGATTTTGGAGTTACTACCAAAGGTTTTTACTTCAGCAATACAGGAACGGTAAGCAAAGGAACCTCTTCATTTAAGCAGATCTGGGGCGACAGGGCACTTGCTGATAACTGGCGTTATTCCAAGAAAATGGCCACGATTGAGGATATGAAGAATGAAGCATTAGGAGTGACTTCCGCACCTAATCCGAGACGTTTTGAACCGGCTTACTATATAGAACAGATCCCGACAGATCAGGGCAAACTGGGCCAACTGAAGAAGGATAGGGATACGGCTTCCTTGGGACTTGGGATCATGTATCAGAATTACTTTACGAACACACCGCTGGCTACAAAGACTTTGTATGACCTCATCGATGTGAAACCGGAAGAAAAAGTAATGCTTCAGGCGTTATATGAGATTTTTGCCATGAATTATGAGAAAAATCCACAAGCCTCCGAAAGGGCAAAACAGATACTTCTCACCGATTATCCTTATACTTCCTATGCTGAATTTGCCAGAAATCCTAAAAATAAATCTTTTGTAAAATCAACGGAAGAAGTTGAAAATGAATACAAAAGAGCCTATGCTTTATTTGAATCTGAAAAGTTTACGGAAAGTAAGGATATCATTGATCAGACCATTCAGAAATTCCCGAAGGATGCACTGGTTCCCAAGCTATATCTCTTAAATGCTTTCAATTCCGGAAAATCGAGTGGGAAAGAAGTAATGATACTACAGCTTGAACAGATCGCCCTAAATTATTCTAAAACTCCGGAAGGTGTAAGAGCAAAGGAAATGCTGAATTACCTGAAAAGTGATCTGAGCTTCCAGGCCACAGATAACAAAGGAAATCCAGTTTCGCAACAGCCTCAACAACCCGCGGTGCGGCAACCGGGACAACATGTACAGCAGCCTGTAGGAATACCTAACCAGCCACAGAATGCGGGACCACCAGAAAAACAGTTCGAGACTGTGATACCCGAGCAAAGCGGCCAGCAACAGCAAAAATTGAAAAAGAACGCTGCCGATAAAAAGTCAGTGCAAAATGCACAGTAAAAATAAAAAAAGCGAAGAATGAATCTTCGCTTTTTTGTGTTTTATAATCAGAATCCTATGATTTATCTTTCTTTACGCCGTGGAAATCTTTGAGATAAAACGGTTCGAAATAAGCCATATCCTCAAATTCTTTCTTTTCAATTTTTTCCAGTGTCTTTTTGATCAGGTATTGTGCAGAAGGGTAGACATCGTCTTTGAAAACGGCATCAGGAAGCTGTAGAATATCTTTTGCTTTCTTAGCCCCGTCTCCTACAAAAATGATTTTTTTATCCCTGTATTCTTCAAATGAAGTCTCATCCAGAATCTTAGCCTCGGTACCGGACAGTTCTTCTCCCGTATTACCATCATAAACGGCCGTATAAACCTCCATTCTCCTTGCATCGATCAAAGGTACTATCAAATCATAGTTATTGCCTAAAAAAGGCTCTATCATACTTTCAAGAGAATTGATGGCAATGAAGGGAACCTTCAACCCATAACAGAATCCTTTTGCGGAGGCTGCACCGATTCTTAATCCCGTATAGGATCCCGGCCCTTTTCCCAAAGAAACAGCTTCGATATCCTTAAGTGATATTCCCGCACCTTCCAATGCCCATTCCACATAGGTATGAAGACTTTCAGACTGCTTATAGTTTTCAGAGACTTCTTCACAAAGGCAAAGCAGTTTTTCGTTGTCAGATACTGCTACCGAACAATTTTTAGAAGAGGTTTCAAGATATAGAATTTTCATTTTTTTGTTTTAAGCTAAACTGTGAAATTACGAAACGTACAATCACTACAATATGCTGCAAATTTAAGCCTTTATTTTGAGACTATTTTTTATGAATTGTTCTCGGTTCCGACTGCGCACTTGGATAAATGGTCATATCAGAAACCGTAACATGTTTCGGGGCATTGATGCAATAGGCGATCGCATCTGCAATATCTTCTGCTTTCAACGGTTCGTATCCTGCATATACGTTGGCTGCTCTTTCGCTGTCTCCTTTGAACCTTACCATAGAAAAGTCGGTCTCTACAGCTCCCGGCTGGATGTTGGTCACTTTGATTCCAAATTCGGTAAGCTCAAGTCTCATTCCCTCGGAAATCACGTCTACCGCTTTTTTAGTAGCACAATAAACCACTCCATTGGCATAGGTCTGTCTTGCTGCTACAGAACTGATATTGATTATATGACCTGAATTTTTAGTTTTCATGCCCGGAATAATTTCTTTAGAAACATACAGAAGGCCTTTCACATTACCGTCTATCATAGAATCCCAGTCACCGGTCTTCCCATCAGAAAGAGGGTCTAATCCGTGAGCGTTACCAGCATTATTGATCAGAACGTCAATATCTTTCCAGTTTTCAGGCAGAGCACTGATAGCAGCTTCCACTTCATCGAGATTCCTTACATCAAACTTTAAACTAAATATTTCGGTATATTGGGACAGTTCCGATTTTACGGCTTCAAGTACTTCATTTCTTCTTCCGCAGATGATTATCCTGTTCCCTTGTTTTGCCAGAAGCTCTGCAGTGGATTTTCCTATTCCGGAAGTTGCTCCGGTGATCAATATTGTCTTCATAAAATTATATTTTTAAAAATAACAGATCAGTTGGCATCCCATGCCTGAAAAGCATCAGGTATATGCTCAATAGTCAGTTGTCTTTTTTCATCAGGAAGGACGGTAATAATGTCAAATCTCACCTCATTTCCTTTATTAAATTCTTCAAGATAGTGATTGGCTGCCGACACAATAGACCTGATTTTAGTTTTGGTCACAGCTTCCTGGGGCAGCATAAAAGCATCTGTAGATCTTGCTTTTACTTCAACAATGATCACCAGATTATCTTTTTCAGCTATAATATCAATTTCCGCCTTCTGAAAACGGAAGTTTCTGACCAGAATTTTATAGCCGTTCTTCTGAAGATGACCGGCGGCCAGATCTTCTGCTATTTTTCCAAAGTCGTTATGATCAGCCATATCTTTTAATGAGAGTTATCAGAACGCTATCTTTACTTTAGATTCTGACTTTACCTTTACATTCCCGCCAATAATAAGAGGCCGGTTGTCTCTGATGTGTCCATTCGGGAAACCGAATACCACGGGAAATTTATATTTTGAAATTCTTTCTGAGATCAGTTTGTAAGCAAATCCGTCAAAGCTGGCTTCATAGTCTTTATTATCTTTTTCATCGCCCATATTGGTCATTCCTCCTACAATAAGTCCTTTGATCTTATTGAAAACACCAGCAAGCTCAAGGCTCATGATCATACGGTCCAGCGCATAGAAGTTTTCCCCGATATCTTCAATGAATAAAATTTTATCTTTAAAATCAAAAGAATACCGGGTTCCCAGAAGGGCATAGATAAGGGCTAAATTACCTCCTACCAGTTCTCCTTCAATATTCCCTGTTTTATTCAATGGATGAGTTTTTAAGCTGTATTGTGGAGTTTTTCCTTTTAGAATATCAAAGATCAGCTCATAGCTTTCATCTGTAACCCCAAAGCTTGATGTTTTGATGGTCTGCCCATGAATGGAAGCGAAGCCTTTTTTCAACAGATAACTTTGTATCACCGTATTATCTGAATATCCTATGTACCATTTCGGATTTTCTGTAAAACCTTTCAGTTTCAGATGCTGGATCAGGTGCTGACATCCGTAGCCACCTCTGGAAGCCCATATCGCACCGATCTCTTTATCATTTAAAGCCCAGTTGATATCTTTTATTCTTTCCTTTTCTGTTCCGGCATAATTATACCCGTTGGAAAACTTTGTGTAAAGGTGTTCGCCTAAAACCGGCTTATATCCTTTACTTTTAATTAATGCTATCCCCTTTTCAAGCTGAGCGGCATCTACCGCTCCGGCAGGAGAAATAACAGCTATTTTCGCCCCTTTTTTCAGCGGCTTCGGAAAGATCATTTTTTTCATTTTGTTTTTTGGTATTTAACTTCTTTTTTCTCTGCTTCCTCCAGTTGTTTTTCAAACTGATTGAATTTTTTAAAACTCTGCAGGAAGATAAAGAAACTGAAAATAATAAGAATCACACCTACCACTCTTCTGATCTGATTGGCCAGTTTCTGGGTAAGCTTATCGTGGAATTGTTTGGCAAGGAATATTTTGGCAAGATCAATACAAAGGTAAGTACCGATCACAATGCCTATGTATAAAATAAAACTGCTGGTGTCCGGATATTGATTCCTTACGGAAATTACCGTTACCAGCCAGAAAAGGATGACTCCTACATTTAAAAGATTAAAGAAAAAACCATTAAAAAAGGTCTTAATATAATTTTGACTGATGATCTTTTCTTCACCGGGCATATGCATTTTGGTCTTGGTGACCAGCATTACAATTCCGTAGATAAAAATCAGAATCGAGGTGATCCTGTAGAATCCGGGGTGTTTATCAATCAAAGTAACAATATCTGCACTGGCATAATAGGCTGCCACAATACACAGCAAATCTGCAGTAATAACTCCCAGGTCCAATGATAAGGCATGCCTTGGCCCTCTGGAAAAACTGGTTTCAATCAACAGGAAAAATATAGGTCCTATAAAAACCAGACTCAACATGAATCCTAAAATGATGGCAGATAGTACTAGTTCAAGCATTAAGTGGTATTTTAAAATGGAAAAAAATTCCATTCCGTTTCATACAAAGTTATACTTTATGATTTAATTATTCAATAAAGATGTGATATATCAAGTTTATTTTACTTCCTGTTGGGAATGAATTTTTAGAAAGGAAGCCGGAAGAAAGGAAGAGGGAAGTACCGGAAGCCTTAGCAGATCTGTAATCTCATTTTATGATTTTCGGAAGGTTGACAAAAACAAAAGAGATTGTTCCGTTTTGGAACAACCTCTTTACACTGATATATTTTTAACTGCTGATATTATTAAACAATCTTGAAGTCCAATTGTTTCTGGATCAGATTGGCTTTCACCACCTTGATCTGCACCTGATCTCCCAGCTGATATTTATTTCCGTGTCTCACGCCGTATACAGCATGTGTTTTTGCATCGTACATGTATGAATCGTCTACAAGATCTCTTAATTTGATCAGACCTTCAGCTCCGTTTTCAGGAATTTCTACCCAGAATCCGAATTCGGCAACTCCGGAAATCACTCCGGTGAACGTTTCACCAAGATGTTTTTCCATAAATTTCACCTGCATGTACTTGATAGAATCTCTTTCTGCATCAGCTGCCAGTCTTTCCATCGCACTGCAGTGTTTCGCTTTTTCCTCCAGCTCCTGTCTGCTTGGAGATTTCCCGCCATCCAGATAGTGCTGAAGAAGACGGTGTGCGATCAAATCCGGGTAACGACGGATAGGAGAGGTAAAGTGGGTATAATACTCAAATCCCAAACCGTAGTGACCAATAGGCTCTGTAGAATATACAGCCTTGCTCATACTTCTCATCGCCAGCGTTTCAATCATATTTTCTTCTCCTTTTCCTTTCACATCATGCAAAAGTTTGTTCAGAGACTCTGCAACTTTTTTGGTATTGGCCAGGTTCATTTTATATCCGAAAGTTGCTACAAAATCTCTCAGTGATTCCAGCTTTGCAGGATCCGGATCATCGTGAACCCTATAAATAAAGGTATTATTGGTAATCTCACCTTTTCTGGATAAAGATACAAACTCCGATACCTTTTTATTGGCCAAAAGCATGAACTCTTCAATCAGGTGATTAGAGTCTTTACTGATTTTAAAATAAACTCCAACCGGTTCATTATTTTCATCAAGATTGAATCTTACTTCACTTCTGTCAAACGTGATCGCTCCTTTTCTGATACGTTCATTACGCATGATCTTTGCCAGTCTGTCCAGAACATTGATTTCTTCAGCCAGATCTCCTTCACCCGTTTCAATACGCTCCTGAGCTTCTTCATAGGTAAATCTTCTGTCTGAATGAATCACTGTTCTTCCGAACCACTGTTTCTGAATTTCGGCCTGATCATTCAGTTCAAAAACTGCTGAGAATGTATATTTATCCTCATTCGGACGAAGGGAACACACATCATTACTCAATACTTCCGGCAGCATCGGAACTACCCTGTCTACCAAATACACTGAGGTTGCTCTCTGATACGCTTCGTCATCCAGAATCGTTCCCGGAACCACATAATGAGATACATCGGCAATATGAACTCCGATCTCCCAGTTTCCGTTTTCTAATTTTCTTATGGATAAGGCATCATCAAAGTCTTTTGCATCTTTGGGGTCAATGGTAAATGTGCAGATATTACGCATATCCCAACGTTTTGCCACTTCTTCATCTGTAATGCTTCTGTCGATTTTGTCAGCATCCAGTTCCACTTCCTGTGGAAACTCATAAGGAAGACCATATTCTGCAAGGATAGAGTGGATCTCTGTTTCATGTTCTCCCGGAGCACCCAGTACCTGGATAATTTCTCCTTCAGGATTTTTATCCCCCGGTTTCCATTCGGTCATCTTTACAATAACCTTATCTCCATCTTCGGCATTATTGAATTTATTCTTCGGAATAAAAATATCAGTATTGATTGATTTTTTATCACAAACTACAAACCCGAAATCTTTGTGGGCAACCTTCTGAAAAGTTCCTACAAATTCTGTTCTTGTTCTTTCCAAAACTTCCAAAACCGAGCCTTCCAGTTTCTTTCCTTTATAATGATAAGTTATAATAAGAACCTTATCTCCCTGCAAGGCATCTTTCACATTTTTGGAGTGAATGAAGATATCGTCTTCCATTCCTTCCACATTCACATACGCATTTCCGCTCTGGTTGAAATCTATAATTCCGGTAAGTGTTCCTGCAATTTTCAGGTTCACGATATACTTTCCTCTTTCCACTTCTTTGATCTTTTCAGACCCCTGAAGTTTGTGCAGTGCCTGAATCACAAGTTCTCTTTGTCTCGGATTTTTGTAATCTATTCCATCAGCGATCTGTTTATAGTTATAGATCTTTGATGCATTGGCATTCATGAAACGTAGGATGAGTCTTCCGATCTCCATCAGTTTCAAATCATTTTTATGACTTATATATTTTCTTTTTTTTGGCATTTTAATTTTCTTTTTAATTCGTTTTAGCTTCTTTCCAAATTCAGAAGCTCTTCTTTTTATCAGCATCACATTTAAATATAAATATGATCTTCTTTTTTTAATCTATCAATTTTCCTTCCAATCTTTTTATGATTTTTTTTAAACGCAACTTTCATAATACGCCCATCATCAAACTCATTTTCCATTGGTGAAAAGTAAAAATACTCCATATTTTCAAACTCACCACTATAGAAAATAAGATAGTTTTACCAGAAGCAAAAATTATATTGTTCAATAGCTGGGTCAGCTTTATATTTTCAATACCTGGAAGCGAATCGTTTTAATATTGTTTTTGAAGGTTGTTTAATTTTAATCTTTAGTTTTAATTATTAGTCCGTAACAAAACTATAATTTTAGTTTAAAAATACAATATGAGTATGAGGAAAAATTTTGAAACCTTTGATCTGTATTCTAAAACAAATAAAGGCCGGCTATGGAAATAATAGAGTGGTAATTTCTATTCTGTTGATGCAAATGTACGAATAAAAAATAAATAAGGTCTGCAATTCAAATTACAGACCTCAGTATATTTAGCAAACTGCGATTTTATCAACCCGGTTTTGGTGTCTTCCTCCTTCAAATTCTGTTGAGAGGAATCTGTCAACAATTTCTATTGCCAGCTCCTTTGATATAAACCTTGCCGGCATGGAAATCATGTTGGCATCATTGTGCTGTCTTGCCAATGTTGCAATCTCCGGCATCCAGCAAAGTGCACATCTGATTTTCTGATGTTTGTTTGCCGTGATCTGAACTCCGTTTCCGCTTCCGCAGATCAGAATTCCAAGCTCATTCTCTCCGTTTTCCACAGAGGTTGCAGCAGGGTGTACAAAATCCGGATAATCCACACTGTTTGTGGAAAACGTACCAAAATCCTGAACTTCAAACTGTTCTGAAAGGTAGTTTTTAACAATCTCCTTATATTCATAGCCTGCATGGTCCGCTGCGATAGCAATTTTTCTTTTCATAATACTCTTATTAAGCTTTTTTAGATTTTATTTCCTTACAAAGGTAAGAATAATAACAATTCGTGTTAGTAAACCGGGAGTTAATTGTGAAAAGGTATGTTAATAAGTGTGGAAAACTTTTACCAACTTTCTATTTTTAAAGATCAATTTATTTCGTAATAGAAAATCTTTCTGAAAGTTTTCACCACAACTTTCCAGATGTTTTCTTCAGCTATCCCCAGAATTTTCCATAGCAAAATAACTCATAATGGTTTTTCCTCAAAGTTATCAACAATTGTGAATAAGTGTGTGAAACAGCAGGTTTACAGAGATTTATATTGTGAGTTAAATATGAATTGGATACCAGTTGAGTATGATCAACTTTACGCTAAAAACTTATCCCCGTTACTAACAATACATAACAACAACTACATTATTTTTTTTTAAGAAGAGAAAAGAATTGTTGATTAATGGGTGATTGGCTTCGGGGAAAGTTTTTGAAAACTTTTATTTCAATCAAACTGTTGAAAAAGTTTAAAACCTTACATTTGTGAAACGGAAATTCAATGAAATTTATGGAATTCTCCCTTCCGGAATTTGCTGAAATGCATCCCGGGCCTGATGGAGGATTGCCTGAGATCTCAGAAAAAATAATCTAAATTATAAAATGAAAACAATTAACGACTTCAATTTTAAAGATAAGAAAGCTCTTGTACGAGTTGACTTCAATGTTCCACAGGATGACCAGCTGAAAGTAAGTGATAATACGAGAATCGTTGCGGTGAAACCAACCGTTGAAAAGATTCTTAAGGATGGCGGATCTGTTATCTTAATGACACACCTTGGAAGACCGAAAGGAGAAGTTAAGGATGAGTTTTCACTTAAGCATATTGTAGATGAAGTATCAGCTGTTCTCGGTCAGGAAGTAAAATTTGTAGATGAATGTGTGGGTGAAAAAGCTGAAAAGGCTGCTGCTGATCTTAAACCGGGAGAAATCTTACTGCTGGAAAACTTACGTTTCCACAATGAAGAAGAAAAAGGAGACGAAGGCTTTGCTGAGCAACTTTCTCAATTAGGGGATGCTTATGTAAATGATGCTTTCGGAACTGCACACAGAGCTCACGCTTCAACAGCTGTAATTGCTAAATATTTCCCATCAACTAAATATTTCGGTTTACTGATGGCTAAAGAACTTCAGGCGATTGATAAAGTACTGAAGAGCGGAGAAAGACCGGTTACCGCAATCCTTGGAGGTTCCAAAGTTTCAACTAAGATTACGATTATAGAAAATATCCTTCCTGCAGTAGATAATCTGATCATCGGAGGCGGTATGGCATTTACATTTATTAAAGCTCTTGGTGGTAAAGTTGGAAACTCTTTGGTAGAAGAAGATAAGCTTCCTCTTGCACTTGAGATCTTAGGACAAGCAAAAGAGCATAAAGTAAAAGTATATTTACCGTCTGATGCCATCATCGCTGAAAGTTTCAGTAATGATGTAGAAAGAAAAGAATCAGATATCTATGCTATTCCTGAAGGATGGATGGGACTGGATGCCGGTCATAAATCAAGAGACCAGTTCAACGATGTACTATTAAATTCTAGAACAATTCTTTGGAATGGACCGATCGGAGTTTTTGAAATGTCTCACTTTGCCGGAGGAACTGTTGCTCTTGGAGAGAGTATTGCTGAAGCAACGAGGTTAGGTGCTTTCTCTTTAGTAGGAGGAGGAGACAGTGTGGCTTTCGTTAAGCAATTCGGATATGCTGATCAGGTAAGTTATGTTTCTACCGGAGGAGGGGCAATGCTTGAAAGTCTTGAAGGACTTGAGCTTCCTGGTGTGGCTGCTATCAATAATTAATAGAGAATAAAACCCAATATCTGGAGCCTGCTAATATTATTAGCAGGTTTTTTTATACCCAAATTTTCATTGTGAAATCCTGAATTCTTCTAGGTTTATATTATGAATAGATATAACTATAAGTTATAGATTTTAGCAGTGAACTCATTTCCTGAAACTTATGTTTTTCTAAGCTCCAAACCTGTCAGATCCTCAATTATCTCTCAATATTTATTCGTAAGATTGTGTCTTATTCTTTATACTTTTTGGAATAAAAGGTCATTAAAACCTTGTTTAAAAAATTATAATTTTGAAGTGGTTTGAAGAGCTATTTTTAAACTCCCCAGGTACATTTTAACTAATATCCAGTGAACCTGAAATTAAAGGAAATAATAAGGAATATTGTCGTTTCCCAAAGCTGCTACTTAACGATAAAAAGAAAAGACATACTTTTAAAACATTAGATTTTGATCATACGGTATGGACAAATTAAAAACCAAAGGAGAGATCATCAGGAAGGAGAGTTTGCAATTCTTGCATTGTCTGATGATTTTCAGGCCATGATTTCTATATTGAAATCTCTTCTTCTGATTTTAGAATTCTTAAAAGTATCAATTTTGCTGACCAGAATATTCTTGTTAAAAACTGCTCTTATTTGGAAGAAAAACAATGTATTTATTTCTTTGGTTACAATGGGAATACCTTTCCCAGTCTTACCGCAAGTTTTGATCTTAAATCTCTTTTTTTACCTTGACTTTTATCCTGCAAAATAAAAATAGTGGGAATACATTTTATAAGTGTCCTCAGGAAGCAGGAGATTGTGTAGCGGCTATAGATGAGCAGAACAACTTATTTTTTTTGAGAATGGCTGGTTTTAAATCTAAACGTATGATTGGAATCTTTCCATTTTACATTGATTATCTGATTTTTAGCTTGTAATTTTAAATCTTATTATTTGTCTATTTTTACATGAATTACTTATTGTAATAATTTAATATTTCATATAATCGTGATGTGTTTGCAAGTGTTTTTAAATCAATTATTAAACTTATTTATTATGTTTTTTATTGCTGTATTTTTCAGATAATTTTAAGTTTATATTTTCATTACTTTTAAGCTGTTTCTTTTTCTAATTTAAATATTGATAGTGAGTTAACTAAGTGTTTTTAAATTTTGATTTATATCTGTTTTACCTGTTTTCTTCTGAATTGTCTCTGCAGAAATTTTTTTTTTTAAAATTTGAAGCTGCTTTGCTTTTTTATATTTTTTTAATTGATTTTCATTATGGATTTTTTACGATTGCTTCGGATAGTTTTTACTAGCATGGCTGATTTCTATTCTGTGCATATTTTATGAGTCTACATATTTTATAAAAATTTTTATTTGAAAGAGTAGGGGAATGTAATTTCTGATATTTCTTTTCGCCAGAACTTTTAATGCCAGCAATTGAAAATAAAAATTAATAAAATATTTTATAAGATTCAGTTTCTTTAATTTTCAGTCCATTTTAGAAATTAAGATAAAAAGTACGGAAAATTGACCTTCAGAAATGCTTTAAAAATTAATTTTCTTAAATTTTCCGATTATAGAGGTGTAAAATAAAAATGAAGCTTAAAATGAAGTGTTTCTGGTTGATTTGGCTTTTGAAATCTGAATTTTTCTATTTTTTCTTCCAAATTTTCTATAAGTGCTCTAAAAATAAAAATTTTTCAGATTCGAAATAAAAATTCGATGTTGATTGGCTTATTGGAATTTTATGCTTTCAAAAAAATTTTATTTGAATATGGAGTAGGGGAGTGGTATAGGAACTGTGTCCAAATTCTCTATTTTAGTTTTTGAATATTTTTGGAAATGATAATTTTTGATGTAGGTTACATTAAAAAACTCAGGAATAATTTCCTGAGTTTTTAATTTTTTGGGTTGAAATACTGAAAATTGACCTTCAGAAATGCCTTAAAAATCCATTTTCTATCTTTTTTCGATAATATATATCAAACTTGAAAATTCGTTCGAAAAAAGGGCTTTTATGTTCGAAATTGTTCCGTAGATGGTTGCTTTTAACCAGAAAAGGGGCGATTTTTTATATTTTTCGCTCAGCATAGAGATGTAGTAAGAATCCAGGACCAGAGGTTTGATCTTTCTCATTTTCCAGTCAGGTTTTTTAGAAATCAGATTTTCCATTCCATTTTTTGAAAAATGATAAATGTGTCTGGGTACGTCATATGCTGCCCAATATTCTTTGTAATGCCTTGCATCATAAGAAGTGGGGTTGGGAACTGCAATGATAAGAAGACCTTTGTCCTTTAATTTCGTGTGAAAAATATTCAGCATTTCATCCTGGTTTTCGATATGTTCAAATACATGCCAAAGAGTAATTGCATCCAGGCTTCTATCTTCAATTTTCTGAATATCGTCAAGAATTTTTGCTTTTGCAATTTTACCCTGAGCTGCTTTTCTCGCATCCGCATCAGGTTCAAAACCGAAAGTTTCAAAATCGTTTTCTATAAACTTTACAAACTCTCCGGCGCCACATCCGTAGTCTAATACTCTGGATCCTTTTTTAATTCTGTCTACCAGAATATTCTTCTTGTACTGCAGATTAAAGGACTGAAGAAATTTGTATAACTTTTCTTTCAGGCTTCCGGAATCCTGGTGATGAGAAATATAATCTTCGCTTTCGTAATATCTTGAAATATTGGATGGGATAGGGGAGGTTTTATATACTCCCTTGGTTTCTGTTTCTTTAATTTCAAATATTTCCTGTGAAAGAAAATGATCTTTTATTTTCATGAAGTCGAAATCTGTTATATTTAAAAAATTAAGATATCTATAAGTTTTAAAAAGCTCATAAATACCTTAATTTTCGTTTTATTATTTTAAATGTTTCACGTGAAACATTTTTCTTTTAACGGCCTAAATAGACCAGTAAAACGTTTATATCAGCCGGAGATACTCCGCTTATTCTTCCTGCCTGTGCAATAGTCTTCGGGCGTACGTTAGACATCTTCTGTTTTGCTTCTGCAGAAAGGCTTGAAAGCTTCGTATAATCAAAATCTTCCGGAATTTTAATATTTTCCAGGCGGTTAAGTTTGGCAACGTTTTCTTTTTCCTTCTCTATATAGCCTTTGTACTTGATGTTGATCTCTGCCTGCTCTCTTACTTCATCATTGTATTGAGAGGAAACTTCTTTAATAAAGTCTATTTCATCAAGCTTCTCTAATGTCATATTAGGTCTGGTAAGAATTTGAGCTGCTCTGTAGGCCTGATCTACCGGACTGCTTTCAATTGTATCAAGGATGGGATTGATAACGCCTGGTTTTAAAGAAGTTTCACGAAGAAAGTCTTCAAGTGTCTGACTTTCAGCTATTTTTGTTTCTACTCGTCTTAATCTGTCCTCTTTTGCCAGACCTAACTGATACGCTCTCTCAGTCAGCCTGATATCAGCGTTATCCTGTCTTAGAAGTAGTCTGTATTCTGCACGTGAAGTAAACATTCTGTAAGGCTCTTCCGTACCTTTTGTGATAAGATCATCAATCAAAACTCCAATGTATGCTTCATCTCTGTTGAGAATAAAGTCTCCTTTTTCGTGAACTTTATTGTGAGCGTTGATACCGGCGATCAGACCCTGGCCTGCTGCTTCTTCATATCCTGTTGTTCCGTTGATCTGTCCTGCGAAATATAAATTATCAATTAATTTGGTTTCTAAGGTATGCTTCAGTTGGGTAGGAGGGAAGTAGTCGTATTCGATAGCATAGCCCGGTCTGAAAACTTTTACATTTTCAAATCCAGGAATATGTTTCATTGCTTTGATCTGTACATCTTCAGGAAGTGAAGAACTGAATCCGTTTACATAGATCTCTACAGTTTTCCATCCTTCCGGTTCTACGAAAAGCTGATGTCTGTTTCTTTCTGCAAAACGGTTGATCTTATCTTCAATACTTGGGCAATATCTTGGACCTAAACTTTGAATCGTTCCGTTGAACATTGGACTTCTGTCGAAACCTTCTCTTAAGATATCGTGTACCGTTTCGTTGGTATAAACGATATGACAGCTTAATTGTTTTGTTAGTTTCGGAGTATCAAGATAACTGAACTTTTGAGGATTCTCGTCTCCTTTCTGTTCTTCCATTTTTGAATAATCCAGACTTCTTCCATCCACTCTCGGTGGGGTGCCGGTTTTCATTCTTCCGGCTTCGAAACCTAAACTTACCAATTGTTCCGTGATACCAAATGCTCTTGGTTCACCCATTCTTCCACCACCTAATTGTTTGTCGCCAACGTGAATTAATCCGTTAAGAAAAGTTCCGTTGGTAAGAACTACAGATTTTGCTTTAATCTCAATTCCTAAAGAAGTAACTACTCCGGTTACTTTATTATTTTCAACAATCAGTTGTTTTACCATATCCTGAAAGAAATCAAGATTGGGAGTATTCTCTAATGCTAATCTCCATTCTTCGGCGAAAAGCATTCTGTCATTTTGGGTTCTCGGGGACCACATGGCAGGACCTTTTGAAAGATTCAGCATTTTGAATTGGATAGCCGATTTGTCTGCTACAATTCCGGAATATCCTCCCATTGCATCAATCTCTCTTACGATCTGACCTTTTGCGATTCCACCCATTGCGGGGTTGCAACTCATCTGTCCGATGGTCTGCATATTCATTGTGATGAGTAGTGTTTTTGAACCCAGATTGGCTGCCGCTGCTGCTGCTTCACAACCTGCGTGTCCGGCACCTACTACGATCACATCATATATTTCTGAAATCATTTTTATCTCGCTTGTTTTAAGCTTTAAACCTTATCTTTATCATCAATGTTTCACGTGAAACATTTTTGAAGAATGGACTCTAAGTAAATCTATATTGTTACTAGAATTGAGTACTTTAGATATCGGACTTTAAGTGATTGTTAAATATTAAAACTTTAAATCCTTATATTTGGCTAAGTACAGATCTTCCATTCTCCGCATCTCTTTTTCCTCTTCTTCCGTCTTGTCTTTATAGCCTGCCAGGTGTAAAATTCCATGGGCTAAAACTCTTCTTAATTCTTCTTCATAATCTCGGGAAAGGGTAGAGGCGTTGTCAGAAATGCGCTGCAAAGATACGAAAATCTCAGCGCTAATAGTCTTCCCTTTTACATAATCAAAAGTGATGATATCGGTATAATAATCATGCTGCAAATAATCCTGATTGATCTTCAGCAGATATTCATCATCACAGAAAATATAATTGATTTCGCCTGTTTTTTTTCCTTCTGAAAGAATAAGATCTTCCAGCCATTGTTTGTAATCTGTATTTACCGACTCTGGTAAATTTTCGTAAAAGAACTGTATCATTTTTTTAAAACCAGTGTCCTAAAATAACACTGAATATACCTTTTTGATTGTTTTTAAGTGAGTGGCTAAAGTTAACCTTAATCTGCCCGAAAGGAGATTTATAACCTGCCGTAAGTCCCAATGAGCTGTAATTTACTTTCACTGCATCTTCAAACTTTATATCGTTTGATAAGTTGGCAAAGGTAAAGTTTCCGCTGATAAAATAGTTTTTATTGAATTTAAACTGAATATCATTAGATGCCAGGATCACATTATTTGTATAAAGCTGGGCAAAGTAAAATCCTCCGAAACTTTTAAAATTAATAAGATTCTGTTCAAAAATTCCGCCTAACCTGTATTGATAATAAGATGGAAGATTTTCACCAATGGTAACGCCTCCAAATAAATTAAGACGGTAAGTAAACTGCCTGCCAAGAGGGATATTGACTTTAAGATCCGCCTTGATCTGAATTATTCTTTTATCAACTTCAGATTTTAACAGGTCCACAACTTTCCCTTCTGCAGCAAAATAAACGCCTTTGGTAGGAAATTCCTTGTCGTCCTGAGTATCGGTTTTGATAAAGACATAAGGGTTTAAAAAACGGCTGTAACGTCTGTTGTCCCCATTGCTGTTTTCAGCCTTGAAATAATCATGGCTGATTCCACCTCCAACAGCAAACTTATCTTTCCATACAGACTGTATATAAGCCTCATTTCTGATCCATTCCCACCGGTCTACAACATAATTATCAACATTTTTTATATCAAAGCTCATTCCTGATGAATAAAGGCCGAATCCCGGAATATACCCGTTATCGATAAAATAGTTCAGATAATACCTTAACCGGTCGCCTACAACCACATCCAGGGAAAGGTTTGAGTTTTTAAATAAAAGCCTTTTGGCAGAGTAATTCAACAGAAGTCCTGTTTTGAAAACTTCATCGTAATGCAATCCGAATTTTAAAAAATGCCGGGTATCATCTTCGGTTACATAAAGCTTCAGATAATTGGCATCGTTTTCCTGAACGATATCATAATTGATAAAACGGTAATTGTTGGTGGCAACCAGTTTATCAATCATTTTATTGATGCTTCCATAGGTCTGTAAAGAGGGGAGACGAAGTCCCATTTTCCCCAGGGTATAGTTTTTCCCGTAAATTTTGCTTCCTTCAATCGAAATACTGTCGATCTTATATACATTGGAGTAGATGGGATTTACAGCTTGTCTGAGGCGGTCAAAAGGGCGTTTGGGCAGTTGATCCAGAACCTGGGAATATTTAAGGCCTTCCACATACCCGCTGTCAAGGATCTTTTTTTTGTCATCGTAGCTTGTAGCAGACATTCCTTTCAGGTTAGGTTTGATGTTGATATCCGTATACTTATATTGTTTCCGGGTATCCCTTTTTATTCCGAAATCAATTACCTGGTTCAGGATGGCAATAATATTGTTTAAATCCTCTCTTTTGGATAGATCCTGGTTCAGGTCCACGCCGATTACGATATCAATTCCTTTGTCCTTTAAAGGCTTTGAAGGATAGTTTACCGTCATCGCTCCATCAATGTAAATACTGTCCCCGATTTTTACAGGATCCATTAATGAAGGAAAGGCTGAACTGGCCATAATTGACTGAACAAGATCGCCTTTTTCAAATATCTGCATATTTCCGCTTTCCAGGTTGGTGGCAACACATAAAAAAGGAATAGGCATTTTTGAAAAATCTTCAATATTCGAAACATTTTTGAAAAGTTCTTTTAGAAGATACACGTTTCTTTGTCCCGTACTGATGGAAGAGGGAAGTGTAATTTTTCCGTTTTTCAGCGGAATAGATAGCAGGTATTTATCTACCGATTTATTAAAAAAACTTGCTTCCTGCCTTGACTTCGGATCCATTATAAGTGAATAGAAATCCGTATCCATAACGATCTTTTCTATCTCTTTTCCGGAATAGCCTGAAGCGTACAGACCACCAACAATAGCGCCCATACTCGTTCCGGCAATATAATCTACTTTCACTCCCAAAGAATCCAGGACCTTGAGTACTCCGACATGTGAAAAACCTTTGGCACCACCACCGGCAAGCGACAGTCCTATTTTGGGGTTTTTCGGAATTACCAGATCTTTTTTTACCTGAGAATGGATCAGCAGTAATTGGAATACGAAAAGTAGGATCAGGAGTTTTCTCATAGTTAATCTTTTATATAGATCCGTTTCACCCGGGGCGAAATGGAGGTTAATACTTCATAGGTTATCGTTTTGCAGTAGCCTGCGAATTCTTTTAAACTTGGTTTGGCGTTGAATACCGTTACAGTGTCACCTTCCTTTACATTTGGGATATTGTCTACATTGATCATCATCATATCCATGCAGATATTTCCGACGATTGGTGCCAGGGTCTTATTAACGCCCAGGCTTCCCACCTGGTTTCCGATTAATCTCGGAATCCCATCAGCATATCCTACAGGAACTGTAGCAATCCTTGTAAGATGATCAGCTTTATATCTTCTGCTGTAGCCTACGGACTCTCCACCTTCCACCATTGATATCTGTGAAATTACGGTTTTAAAACTTACCACAGACTGTAGTTGTTTCTGAATTTCATTGTCAGAAGATTCCCCCAGCATTCCGATACCGATTCTTACCATATCATACTGATGGTCGCTATAGCTTGTAATCCCTGAAGAATTCAGAATGTGACGGATAGGAGTGTAGCCCAGTTTTTCTATCAGATAGCTGGAATTTCTTTCGAATACTTCAAACTGTTTTAAAGTGAATGCCCGTTCTTCAGGCATATCGGATGAAGACAGGTGACTGAACATGCTCTGAACCTTCAGGTTTTTACCGCTTAAAGTTTCACTTAGCTGATCCAGCTCAAAATCTTTAAAACCAAGACGGTGCATCCCTGTTTCCAGTTTGATGTGAATCGGATATTTTTTATCATATCCTGACTTTTGTACGGCTTCATAAAATAGCTCCAGAACTCTGAAACTGTAAATTTCAGGCTCAAGATCATATTCTATAATGGTCTGATAACTGTGCTGTTCAGGATTCATTACAATAATAGGAGTGGTGATTCCCTTTTTACGAAGTTCCACACCTTCATCCACATAGGCAACTCCCAGATAATCGATATGATGATGCTGTAAGAATTCCGATACCTCAAAACTGCCAAGACCATAGGCATTAGCTTTGACCATAGCCATCATTTTGGTTCCGGGTTTAAGCAATGATTTATGATAATTGATGTTATGAAGAATCGCATTCAGATTAACTTCCAGAACCGTATCATGTTTTCTGAGCTCAAGAATATCTTTAAGCTTTTCAATTTCGAATTTTCTGGCTCCTTTCAGAAGGATAATCTGGTTTTCAATTTCAGTAAGGTGTTTACTTTCAATGAGCTCTTTAGTGTCAATGAAAGTATATGTTTTAGTTTTAAATAATTCACTGAACTTTGATATTTTATCACCGATCAGGAATACGGAATCAAAACGCTGCTCATTCACGAGTTCGGAAACTTCTTCATACAATTCCTGTGAATTGACATTCACTCCAACAATATCGGTTAATACCAAAGACTTTTTAGATTTGTTGTATTCTTTCAGAAACTGCAGGGCAGTCTTAAGAGAATCGAGGTCAAGGTTGAAAGAATCGTTGATGATAATATTGCCTTTTATTCCTTCGATGGATTCAAGCCTCATTTCGACGGCCTTTAAAAGGTTGATTTTTTCGACGATCTTTTTATTTTCGATGTTCAGCTCCTTAAGCACTGTGATAAGCGCCATAGCATTGGTTAACGTCGCTTCGTCCCTCTGGTGGGCCGGAAAACTGATTTCTTCACCAAAATATTCAACAATGATGTTTTCATCCCTGGAAATATTATTTTTGATGAAGACATTATTTTCCTTTTTAAATCCGTAAGAAATCAATTTTCGTCCGGAATAGGATTTTTTTATTTTCTGATCTACCGAAGAATTGTCTCCGTTATAGATGATGACTTCAGAATCTTTAAAAAGTCTGATCTTTTCATCAATCAGTTGCTCTTCGGAAGAAAAATTGGCGGCATGGGCGGTTCCGATATGGGTAAGCAATCCGATCTGAGGATGGAAAATATGTTCAAGTTTTTCCATTTCATCCGGTTTTGAAATTCCCACTTCAAAAATTCCAAGCTTGTGATTGCTGTTGATCTGAAGAAGAGAAAGGGGCAGACCGATCTGAGAATTGAAACTTTTCGGGCTTTTTACAGTAGGGAATTCATTCCACAGGCATTGGTACAGCCATTCCTTTAAAATAGTTTTTCCATTACTTCCTGTGATTCCGATAGATTGTATGTGAGAGTTTTCGAAATGATACCTGGCTAATTTTTGAAGAAAATCTACAGAATTTTCAACAATAATCCAGGTTACATTGTTGTACTCCGGATCATAATGTTCGGAAATAATGACACCGATACCTCTGTCAATTGCAGATTCAATAAATTTTTCACCGGAATTCTTATGGGTATTGATCGCTATAAAGGCAGTATTTTTTGTTGAATAAATAATCCTGCTGTCATAGGCGATATTTCTGATCATCAGATTTCCGTCTCCAATAACCTGTGCATTGGTGATCTCTGCAATGTGCTGTACTGTATAATTCATTGGTACCCTTTCTGCTTTATTTTAGGCGAAACAGCAACAGGGAAATTTCAAAAAAGATCAGACAGGCTCAATAGGATTAAGCTGATTTACCCTTTTCTGAAATGCTTCAACAGTGCTTTCCGCTTTTCATTGTATATAAATGTAAATCTATTTTATGTTGCTGTACTCAGCTTTTCTCATCAATTACTTCCTTTTCGAAAGCACTTCATCAATAAAAACCCTACGGCTTACCGCTTCATAGCTTTCCGTTTCTCCCAGCTCAACAAGATCATTTCCCTGGGAAGTTCTCATAGAATAATTGGCAAGATTACCTGTTCTCTTACAAATAGCATGCACTTTTGTAACATATTCGGCGGTAGCCATCAGATTGGGCATTGGTCCGAACGGACGGCCTAAAAAGTCCATGTCTAATCCTGCAATCACCACTCTTATTCCGCTGTTGGCAAGCTGGTTGGCAATATCAACAATGCTTTCATCAAAAAACTGGGCTTCATCTATTCCTACCACATCACAATTGGAGGCCAGCAGAAGAATTTCATTCGGATTATCTACCGCAGTACTGCGTATTTTGTTCTGATTATGAGAAACTACATCCTCTTCAGAATACCGGATATCCAGTTTCGGTTTAAAAATTTCTACATTCTGTCCTGCCATTTCTGCCCTTCGCAATCTGCGGATCAATTCCTCGGTTTTACCGGAAAACATAGAGCCACAAATCACTTCCATCCAACCACTTTGTTTGGAATGATTAATTGTATTTTCTAAAAACATTTGTTAAATTAGCCGTATATTTTTAACATCAAAAGTAAGCAATTTTAATAAGAATCTTATTATGCAGAATATCCAAGATTTAAAGGAAAAGATTTTTTTTGAATCCATGAATATCATTGATAATCTGGACAAAATAAATAACGTAGACGAATTACTTTCCAAGCAGGATCTTGTAGATGAGCTTGCTAACAGGATTTCTTTTTTGAAACTGCTGGAAAAAAATATCGAATACTTCGTGACAGATCATCCGGAGCAGCATCCGGAACATCAGCATATTTCTTTTGCCTCCGGTGAAAGTGAATATCATGACTCCGGCAATGAGGTTACGGAGGAAGAAGCCATCTTCAATAATGAACTGAATGAGATTGATGAAAATGAGGTTTTTGAAGAAAGGTCTGAAGAAGAAGCTATTTTTAATAACCAGCTGAATGAAATTGTTGAAAATGAATTCCATGAGAATATCATAAGTTTTGTGGAAGAAAACTCCGGCGGAAACACGGTGCAAAATATCCAGGAACAGACCAATCCCAATGAAATTACGGAAGAAGAAGTGGTATTTAATAACCAGTTGAACGAAATTGAAGAAAATGAAGTGGGAGAAAACCCTGACGGAGCCCTGCTCAACTTTGTGGATGAGGAGAAAATTCTTTCAGATTCTGCTCCTGATTCCGATGAAGATATCAGCGAAGATATGTTTCGTAATGATGTAACGGAAGAAGAAGCGATCTTCAACAATCAGCTGAATGAAATAGACAGCGATGATGAAGAGACTGATGAAACAAAAGAAAATGAGACGGATTTCGCAGTAGTAAATAACGTAAAAGAAAATACCGTTAAGGAAACCATTCCCAGTATTTTTGATACAGAGATGCTGGATGATGAAATGCTGATCGAGGAAAATGAAGAGCGGTTTATTTCAAATACCTCAATAGAACAGGGCGAAATGGCTACAGATACTTCCAATGTAGAACATATCCTGAATGACATCAAAAATGATTATTCAGAAGACGGCAAGAAAGAAGAAAATGTTCTCGCTGAAGTCTATGACAGAAGAAAAATTGTTGACATTGATAAACCGGTTCCTGAAGAAACAGATAAACATCCATCTGATGAAAGCTTTGAAAATTTAGAAGCATATCAGCAGGAGAAAAAAATAAAATTAGCCAATATCAAAGGATTGAAAGCAGTTCAGTCACTTTTTGATGATGATCCTCTGGAAAGAGAAACCCCTCAGGAGAGCCAGCCGGCCGCTGTAAAGGAAGATACCGGAAGCATCCTTAAATCAAATATTCCAACCCAGTTTATGGAGGCTGAAAAACAGAAACCGGAGTTTAAACTGGATCTGAATGACAGAATTGCCTTCTCCAAAATGCTGTTTGAAGGAAGCCAGGCAGATCTTAATGATACGGTAGCCCAGCTGAACCAATTTAAAACACTCGAGGAAGCCAAAGAATACCTGAGTGACCTTTACTACGACAGAAAATGGAATAAGGTGGATGAATATGCCCAGCGACTTTGGATATTGGTGGAAAATAAATTCTTATAATTTTGAGCGGAATCCTATATTTTGTTCCCACACCAGTCGGGAACCTGGAAGATATGACGTTCAGGGCTGTCAACGTCCTGAAAGAAGTAGATTATATTTTGTGTGAAGATACCAGAACTTCCGGAATACTTTTAAAACATTTTGAAATCTCCAAGCCTTTAAAATCTTATCATCTGCATAATGAACATCAGGCTACAGAAAAAGTGATTGCAGACCTTAAAAATGGCCAGAATATCGCTATCATTACCGATGCCGGAACTCCTGGAATCTCCGATCCCGGTTATTTACTGGCAAAAGCCGGAGCGGATAATGGTATCGAAATGATATGCCTGCCCGGAGCAACCGCTCTGATTCCTGCCCTGGTAGTATCAGGACTTCCGAACAATGAATTCCTTTTTGCCGGATTTTTACCACAGAAAAAAGGAAGACAGACAAAACTTAAGCAGCTTGCAGAAGAAAAGAAAACCATCGTCCTTTACGAGAGTCCTCATAAGATCAATACAACACTGGAACAGATCAGGGAGTTCTTCGGCGAAGAGACCAAAGCGAGCTTAAGCCGTGAGATTTCTAAAAAGTTTGAAGAAACCAAACGGGGAACAATCAGTGAGTTGATTGAATTTTCCAAAACCAAAACTTTAAAAGGAGAGATCGTTCTTATTATCAATAATTCTATTTGATTTTCATTGAAAAAACTAATTTTTGTATTGTGTTCTGCAGTCTGTGCAGGGCAGACTAACCAATATATGAAAGTTATCCTGTCTAAAAAGACGGGAAAGGAGGTCAGTTCTTATTCAGACGGATACGGAGTAACTTATGATCCGGATTCAAAAAAACAGGGAATCGTAGATTCATTGGGCACTATTACCTTTGAGTCTCCTTACAAGGCAGGTATTTTACACGCTTTTAAAAACAGGTTTATTCTGTATGCAGAAACGGGGAATAAGAGAAAATCAGCTGTGATTGATGAGAAAGGAAAAGAGCTGATTCCTCTGGATGTTCAGGAATTCGATACACCCTGGTGGAGTAAGGAACGGATCATTGCTTCCGGATCAGGAAAAGAAGTTCTGTATGACTATAATGGGAAAGAAATCATTCCTGTTTCCGATAAGATCAGATTCTCCGGAAAGAACAGATTTTTTGTTTTAAAAAATAAAAAATGGTTCCTGTATGACTTTGACGGAAAGCAGCTCAGCGACCGGGAGTTTAAAGAAGATTACAGCTTTGAAGAGGGAAGAGCACTTATTCTCAATGAAGACGGGCAATATGAAATTATAGGAATAAACGGACAGACCCTGCATAAATTTTCAAAGCAGGTGGTAAATATCAATGCTTATCCATATCTGATTACCAGAAATAAAGCTACCGGAAAATACGGGCTCATTGACACGGAAGAAAATACAATTGCTGATGAAGTTTACAAAGAGATCACCTCGGAATATTTTGGAAAGAAAGAATATATTTATCTTGTTAAAAATAATACTACAACGGTCTTTCATAAGAAAGACAGAAAGCTTTATCCCAATAATTTTAAATACCTGAATCCTCTTTTCAATAACCTTTTCAGTGTATACAACGAAAAAACACAGAAATCGGGAGTTGTTGATTTGCAGGGAAACATGATTTTTCCTCAGGAATATGACTTTATCAGAAACTTTACCATTTCCGGAAGAGAATTTATATATCTTAAAAAAGGAAATGAAGAAAAACTCCTTGATAAGGATTTGAAAAATACGATAGGAGAAGGGGTTAATATTCTGGGCTTTTATCCTGAAGGTCTTATTATACTTAAAGAAAATACCTATTATAGATTTTCAGCAGTCGACCAATCGATGGCAGTGCTTAAAAACATAAGCATGATCAAAGATGAAGGAACCGGGTATTTCAATTTTCTCAATGAATATTCAAAGCCGCTTGTCTGCAGAAACTCAGATCATTTTTATGGTATTATCGATGGAAAAGGAACGGTAATTGTACCGTTCATCTACGAAGATATCGTTACGTTTGGCAATTTTGAAAATGAAATTGTGGTAAAAAAAGACGGGAAATATGGTGTTTCGAACTTTCAGCATGAGCCTTTGAAGGAAATTGTATATGATCAGTTTCTATGGCAGAAAGAGGTATTGAAACTGGACAAAAATAAAAAATCAGACTTCATTTATTTCACAAGATTTAAAAATAATACCACCCGGCTTAACTGAAATGAAAGAAATTCATCAAAAAAGTTCAGTATTTTAACGATTTAAATGTGTCGAATAACAATTTATAATATCTTTGCAAACCGTTTAATTCCGGATAGGAATTATGAATATTGAATGAGTCAGCGGTCACAAGCTGAATGAGTTATAAGAAATAATTATCAATAGATATGAGAATATTAGAAGGAAAAGTAGCACTAATTACCGGAGCTACAAGAGGAATCGGAAAAGGGATTGCTGAAATGTTTGCCCAGCAGGGAGCAAAAGTAGCATTTACCTATGCCGGCTCTGTAGACAAAGCTAAAGAATTAGAAGCAGCTTTAAGTTCTGTAACCCAGATCAAAGGATATCAGTCTGATGCATCAGATTATGATGCAGCCCAGAAGTTGGTGGATGAAGTAATGGCTGAGTTTGGGCAGATCGATATTTTGGTAAATAACGCAGGGATTACAAAAGATAACCTGCTGTTGAGGATGTCTAAAGAAGATTGGGATAAAGTGATCAAAGTAAACCTTGACTCTGTTTTCAACCTTACAAAAGCAGTGATCAAGCCGATGATGAAGGCAAGATCAGGATCTATCATCAATATGACTTCAGTAGTCGGGGTGAAAGGAAATGCAGGACAGGCCAACTATGCGGCATCCAAAGCAGGGGTAATAGGATTTACAAAATCTGTTGCATTAGAGCTGGGATCAAGAAATATCAGATGTAACGCTATTGCTCCGGGATTCATTGAAACAGAAATGACAGCTGTTCTGGACGAAAAAACAGTGCAGGGATGGAGAGAGGAAATTCCAATGAAAAGAGGAGGGCAGCCTGCTGATATTGCCAATGCATGTGTATTCCTGGGAAGCGAAATGTCCGCTTATATTACAGGGCAGACTCTCAATGTAGACGGCGGAATGCTGACTTAAGAAATGAAAAAAATACAGAATATAGTATTATTCTTATCAGTTATATTATTCATCGGTCTGGTTTATATTAGCTTGTTTAATGTATACCAGACCGATGATTATATGTGTGCTTATGGTACTCGGGAATATGGGCTTTTGGGAAACTTTACACACACTTATTTATACTGGGGAGGGAGATATTTCGGATATACGGTGAATATGCTTAACCCTGTTGCCTACGATCAATATGGAATCCTTCCAAAGGTATATCCACTTTTTTTAATGCTTTCTTTTATCGGGGTTTCAGCTCTTAATTTTAAGGCTTATTTTCAATATCCTCTTGGAAAATCTTTACAAAAATCTATTATTTTATTTTTATTTTATACTGTTCTTCTTGCGCGTCTTTCGGAACATTATTTTTGGATAACAGGTTCTAATGTATATTTTCTTCCGGTAATTATATTTGGTTTTCTGCTCTATTTTTTTAAAAAAAATAAAGATACCCATAACAAAATATGGCTTTACCTATCAGCAGCACTGATTATAATTTTGATGGGATCTAATGAACTTTTGGCATTGATTCTGGAAGGACTTTTGATTGTGTATTATTATCAAAAAAGGGATAGGCAAAGTTTATCTTTTTTAATATTAGGAACTGTATTTTTACTTGTGAGTTTTCTTGCTCCTGGAAATTTTAACAGGATGGGAGAAGTAGAAGACGGATTATTAAGATGGATAAAGAGAGTGGGTATTTTTGGAGCAAATTATATATATATTGCTTTTAAAGTAATTTTAATACTTCCATTATTTATCAAGGTTTTTGAAAAGGAGCTTAAAAATATTGTGTATAAAATAACTTTTAAAGAAGCTTTTTTATTTTGGGGTGTTACATTTCTTCCCATGCTTTTTTTAGGCTACCTCCTCAATTCAATTGGAAGGCATTTTGAAAATATAATTTTTTATTTTTTTATTACCTTCTCAGTATTAATGGTATTTAAATTTGAAAAAATTAAGCAATTTTGGTGGATATCGGCCCTCATTATTTTTCTGCCAACACTGAAAATTTTTCCTGAAAGATATTCTTATTTTAATATTGATTTTAATATTAACAATATGTTGATAGACGCTTTTAGTACAAATCTGAGGGAATATGAACGTGAAGTGAATGAAAGGATAGCAATTATTGAAAAATCTAAAGATTCTGTTGTAGTAGAAAAAATAAAAGTGATCCCCAAAACCTTATATTTTTATGAAATGGCCTCTGAAAAAGAGGAACAGAGTTTTGTAAATGATCAGCTTCAGAAATATTTTAAAAAGAAATATATCAGAACAAAATAAAAAAAGCCTTTCGATATTTCCGAAAGGCTTTTCATTGCTATTTTTAATCTTTGAATACCTGGTTTTCCTGCTCCTGAACCCTTATAAATGTTGTTCTTTTAGAAAGCTCTTTAAGCTTGGAAGCTCCCACGTAGGTACAGGTAGAACGTACACCACCCAGAATGTCTTTTACGGTTTCTGAGACCGGTCCTTTATAAGCTACTTTTACCGTTTTTCCTTCAGAAGCCCGGTATTCTGCCACACCTCCGGAATGTTTATCCATCGCTGTTTTTGAGCTCATTCCATAGAAGAGACGGTATTTCTTCCCGTTTTCTTCAATCATTTCGCCTCCGCTCTCATCATGGCCGGCGAACATACCGCCCAGCATCACAAAATCAGCACCTCCTCCGAAAGCTTTTGCCACATCTCCCGGCACCTTACAGCCTCCGTCAGCAATGATATGACCTCCCAGACCGTGAGCAGCATCCGCACATTCAATAATAGCAGATAATTGCGGGTAGCCCACTCCGGTTTTCACACGGGTTGTACATACTGAACCGGGACCGATTCCAACTTTTATGATATCGGCACCTACTAAAAGCAGCTCTTCCACCATTTCCCCGGTAACTACATTGCCGGCGATAATAACTTTGTCCGGAAAATTCGCCCTTGCCTTCTTCACAAAGTCAACAAAATGCTCAGAATAACCATTGGCTACATCTATACATAGAAACTCAATTTTAGGGTGCTTTTCGAGGATCGTCCGGATTTTTTTTTCATCTGCCTTTCCGGTTCCCGTACTTAAGGCAATATACTGATGGATATTTTCCGGTTGACTGTCCAGAAAACGGCTCCATTCTTCAGGAGTATAATGTTTATGAATTGCGGTAATGATCTTGTCTTTTGCCAGCTCTACTGCCATTTCAAAAGTCCCTACAGTATCCATATTAGCGGCAATCACAGGAACTCCCTTCCATTTCTTCCGGGTATGTTTAAAGATAAACTCCCTTTCCAGATCCACTTCTGAACGGGACTTTAATGTTGAACGCTTAGGGCGGAACATTACATCCTTGAACCCCAGTTTTATGTCATATTCTATACGCATTTTGTAATTATTTGTCAGAATAAAGGTAGTAAATAATCTCAAATGGATTATTTTTGAAGCTATGGATTTTCCTGTAACCTTTCATATTTTCGGCAAAACAGTTCTTGCCCATCCTCTTTTTGAGGCGGTTGGAATGTTTATGGGGATGAGGTATTATTTTTATCTTAAACGGAAATCAAAAGAAAAGCTGTCTTTCAATACCTCTGCTGCTGTTCTGATAGGAGCTACCGCCGGGGCTTTGCTGGGATCCAAACTGATCGGAAACCTGGAAAACCCGTACATGATGTTTGACGGTTTCAGCCTTCGGAAATTCTGGTCCAGCAATACAATTGTAGGAGGATTGGCTTTCGGGCTGCTTGGGGTAGAGCTTGCCAAAAAAGTAGTTCATCATAAGGAAAGCACCGGTGACCTTATTGTTTTTCCTCTGCTGCTTGCCATGATTATCGGAAGGATCGGCTGCTTCCTTACAGGTATCTATGAAGAAACCTATGGATTGCCTACAGAATCGGTTTTCGGGATGCATTTGGGTGATCAGTACCTGCGTCATCCGGTTGCATTGTATGAAATAGGATTTTTAATAATTCTATGGGCTTGCCTGAAATATATTCAGCGACGGAAAAAATACCGTTCAGGATTTCTTTTTCAGGTATTTATGCTGAGCTATTTTACATTCAGATTCCTGCTGGATTTTATCAAACCGAGGGTAGAGGTGGCAGGAAATCTCGGAACGATTCAGATAGTATGTATTTGCGTAATTATTTATTACATTTATACGATTAAAAACATCCAGTCACAAGATTTAAAATATTCATAATGAGATTTTTAACCATTTTAGAAGCCGGAGGCCTGGTAGGCATAGTCATTTTCATTGTTGGAATGATGATCCTGGGGGCGTTATTTATTTCCATTATTGTATCTTTTGTTGTAAAACTGATTTATGAAAGAAAGGGAGATAAAAAATTCAGCAGAAAACAGTTCATACAGACCTTTGTAATCTGCCTTCTGGTCTGTGGTCTGATCAGCGGATATATTTGTGGATAAGGATTTAAAATAACATTATGCCGGTAAGAAACTATACCTATTACGACTATACGATAAGCCTTTGTCCTGAATGTCTGAAAAGAGTGGGAGCAAAGATCATTATAGAGGATGAAGCTGTTTTTATGACCAAGAGATGTCCTGATCACGGTTTTTTCAAAACAAAAATAGCCTCTGATGTACAGTATTACAAAAACATCAGAAACTATAACAAAGCTTCTGAAATGCCCTATCATTTCGGTACGGATGTGGAATACGGCTGCCCCTATGACTGCGGGCTCTGTGTAGATCATGAACAGCACAGCTGCCTTTCGATAGTAGAAGTGACGGATCGTTGTAACCTGACCTGTCCTACCTGCTATGCCATGTCGTCGCCACATTATGGAAGCCACAGAAGCCTGGAGGAAATAGAAGCGATGTTTGATACCATCGTCAAGAACGAAGGTGAGCCTGATGTTGTACAGATCAGTGGAGGAGAGCCTACGATACATCCCGAGTTCTTCAAAATCATGGATATTGCCAAGTCAAAGCCTATCAAACATCTGATGCTGAATACCAATGGGATAAGGATTGCCAATGATCCGGGTTTTGCTGAAAAGCTGGCCACTTATGCCCCTGAGTTTGAGGTATACCTTCAGTTTGATTCATTCAAACCGGAAGTTCTGGAAGATTTCAGAGGAAAAGATCTCACGTCAGTAAGAATGAAAGCACTTGAAAAGCTCAATGAACTTAACCTTTCCACAACATTGGTGATTGTTCTTCAAAAAGGAAAGAATATTGATGAAATAGGGAAAATCATTGAATTTGCTTTACAACAGAAATGTGTACGAGGAATTACCTTCCAGCCTGTAGAAATTGCCGGACGCAACAGGGAAGACTCTGCCCATGAGAAAATTACCCTGACGGAGGTGAGACAGGAAATTCTCAATCAGTTTCCTCTACTGAATTCTGACGACATTATTCCGGTTCCGTGTAACCCGGATGCTTTGGCGATGGGCTATATTTTAAAACTTCAGGGCGAAACCATTCCCCTGACCCGGTATATCAATCCGGCAGACCTTCTGAATAATGAATCAAGAAATACCATTGTGTACGAACAGGACCAGGGCTTACATATGCAGCTGCTGGACATTTTCAGCACCGGTATTTCTGTAGATAAAGTAAAACCTAAGGTGAATCAGTTATTGTGCTGTTTACCTGAAGTCTGTGCACCTGATCTGGATTATGACAACCTGTTCAGAATTATCATTATGAACTTTATGGATGCTCATGATTTTGATGTACGTGCAGTGAAGAAATCCTGTGTTCATATCGTCAACAAGGACCTGAAATTAATTCCATTCGAAACAATGAATCTTTTCTACAGGGATGATAAGAAAAATTATCTGGAAGAACTGAGAAAGGATGATAAGGTGCTGTTTTAAAAAAGAAAGTTAACGCTACATCTTTTAAAGAACAAAAGATCCGCATGATCTGCTCAATCAGCATGAATGAAAAAACAAAAGCGTGAAAATTAATTTCACGCTTTATTATTTTTCAATGAATTGATAGTTCTATTTGGTTTCCTTTACAGTGTCAAAAGACATTACTTCTTCCAACGTTTTCATATACTCATATGCTGTAAGGTCAAACTTCACAGGAACGATAGAAATATAGCCGTTTGCCAATGCTGTTTCATCAGCATCTTCAGAATCATCCATATTATTGAAATATCCGGTAAGCCAGTAGTATTTTTTCCCGTGCGGGTTTACTCTTTCATCGAAGCTTTCCTCCCATTTGGCATGAGCCTGCTTGCAGACTTTTACTCCCTTTATTTCCGATGCAGGAAGTTTCGGGATATTCACATTCAGAACGATTCCTTTCGGCATCGGGTTTTCAAGAGTTCTTCTTACGATATTCTGAATATAGTCTTTAGCCTGGGTAAAATCTGCTTCCCAGCTGAAATCCAGCAATGAAAATCCAATTGCAGGAATTCCCTCCACACCTGCTTCTACAGCCGCAGACATCGTTCCCGAATAAATAACATTGATTGATGAATTGGCACCATGATTAATCCCTGAAACCACAATATCAGGACGTCTTTTCAGGATCTTATCAAGAGCCATCTTTACGCAGTCTACAGGAGTTCCGCTGCAGGAAAAATCTGTTTGCGGGCCATCAAGGGTCACTTCCTCATAGCTTAGCGTAGAATTGATAGTGATAGCGTGGCCTTTACCACTTTGGGGAGAGTTAGGGGCTACTACCACTACTTCTCCGATTTCGTTCATAAAACTGATCAGATTTCTGATACCAGGAGCTGTAATGCCATCATCATTAGTAACCAGAATAAGCGGTCTTTCCATATATTATCTTAATTTTTTATACACATGCAGTACAATCTGTTCATTTTAAGAATTGAACAAAAAGAATTTTTTCAACACATCAAATGTAGTTAAAAATAAGACGCAATAAAACAGCAGGTTTACCCTTCACCGATTTAAATTCAGGAATCAACATTCTGTATTTGAGTAAAGAAAGTAAGCCCTGTGTAGGAAAGAAAAAATTTCCTGATTAAAAATTACAATGATATTTCCGTTATAATTTATTAGTTTCCTGGTAAGATCTACACACGGAGATTGTATAATCAGTCCAGAGGCTTTCTGCCCGTAATGATGTTATACAGTACTACAACAATAGCTATAACGAGTAATACATGTATTAAATAACCTGTACTGATTCCGGGTACAATTCCCAGCATTCCTAAAAGCCATACAACGATACAAATGACTGCGATTAACCATAATAAGCTTCTCATAATATTACATTTTAAGGTTATACAGTTAATTATCAGCATATTTTATGCCTTTATGTGCTGAAAATAATTTTTGTGGTATCTTTTTATATGCTTTTAACGAAATATTTTTTTATTTCATCGTCCATGATTTATGCTTTTTTCTATGAAATTCAATGACTTCGGAAGTATAATACTACAGATTCTTGCTGCACTGCTATTTATTCTCCTGAAGAGAAAAAAAATCTTTGCCGATTTTCTGTTCATGATTTACAATACATAAGCAATGGCCGGATTACCCGGGAGAAGATGGCTTATTTTTTACGCAGTGCATTTCTGCTGTGAGAATAATAAAAAGAATAATACTTAATCCTTCTTTGAATAAAAATCTTTAAAACTTTGCGATATTTGTAAATAAGGTCTTAAATTTGATCGTTTGTAACGGTGCGCAAATTATTGCTACTTATTACAATACCTATTTTTAAAAAATTAAATAAATAAAGACAGTTTATGTGGAAAAATTTCAAACTGAATAAATTTTTACTCCTGATTCCATTAACCAGTCTAATGTTTTGTTTCAACTCGCCACAGAACGATGATGAAAAGATGCAGACGATAATGGTGAGCGTAAAAAACACACTTTCTTATCTGCATTATAGTCCCAAGTCTATCAATGATGCTTATTCGAAGGACGTTTATAAGCATTATTTCGAGTTAGTAGACCCTGCCAAAAGATATTTTCTGCAATCTGATATGGATGAATTCAGCAAGCATGAAACAAAGCTTGATGACTATATCAGCCAGGGAGATCTTACTTTCTATAAGCTTACTATTGACAGGCTGTACCAGAGAGTGGATGAGATCGATAAAATCACTCAGGATATTTTCAGCAAACCTATCAATCTGAAGGAAGATGAAAACCTTACCCTTGAGCCAAAACTTAAAAAAGTACCTGCCAATAAGCAGGAACAGTATAATGAGTGGAAAAAATTCATCAAATACAATATTCTGCAGGAAGTTGAATCGATGAATAGCAAAGAAGAAGCCCAGAAAGAAAAGAAGGATTCTGTACAGAAGTACAAATTGAAAGATACGATCAAGTTTAAACCTCTTACCCAGGACGAAAAGATCAAAAAGGCTACAGATGAGGTAAAAGACCTTGTAAAAGATACCTTTACCAGATTCAAGAAGAGAAAGAAAATGGATTGGTTTACCGTCTATATGAATGCGTATACTGAAGTGTTCGATCCGCATACCAACTATTATTCTCCAAAGGATAAAGAAGACTTTGATACCCAGTTTACCGGAAAAGTAATTGGTATCGGAGCTCTGATCCAGGAGAAAAAAGGAAACCTTTTCCTGGGTGCACTTACAATCGGGGCACCGGCATGGAAGTCTAAGCAGCTTTCAGAAGGAGATAAGATCTTAAAAGTAAAATCCAAGCCGAAAGAGGATGCCGTGAATGTAGTGGGAATGCTTTCTGATGAAGCCGTAAGACTGATCAGAGGAGAAAAAGGAACCCCGGTTACCCTGACCGTTCAGAAAAAAGACGGTACCATCAAAGATGTAACGATGATCCGTGAAGAAGTGGCTATAGAAGACACTTTTGCAAGAAGTATCGTCATCAATACACCGAACGGTAAAAAATACGGTTTTATTAACCTTCCAAGCTTTAATGCCGATTTTGAAAATGCCAAAGGAAGAAATGCTTCTGATGACATCAAAAATGAAATCATCAAGCTTAAAGCTCAAAACATCGAAGGAATCATTCTTGACCTTAGAAATAACGGCGGTGGTTCATTAACGGAAGTAGGCGATATCATGGGACTTTTCATGGATGCCGGACCTTATGTACAGGTAAAAGACGGAAACGGTAAAATACAGACTCTAAAGAACAAATACGAGACCCCGATCTGGACCGGACCTCTAGTGATCATGCAGAACGAACTTTCCGCTTCAGCATCTGAAATCCTTGCAGGAGTAATGCAGGATTACGGAAGAGCTATGATCATCGGATCTCCGCAGTCATTCGGAAAAGGAACAGTTCAGACCTTTGTAGACCTGAACAGATTCCTGAATACTGAAGATGATTTTGGATCTTTAAAGCTTACCATCCAGAAATTCTACAGAGTGACGGGAGAATCTACACAGAGAAAAGGAATTGTTTCAGACATTCAGATGAAAGATTTCTTTACCTATGCTGAGGTAGGAGAGCGTTACGATGACTTTGCCCTGGCATGGGATAAAATTCCTTCTACAAAATTCCAGAAACTGAATTATTTCAATATTCAGGCTCTTGAAAAAGCAAGCGCAGACAGAATGGCTAAAAACAGCAATTATCAGCTGTTACTGGAATCTGCCCAATGGAGGGAAAAACTGGATAAAGAAGAAACGATTACGCTTAATATCGATAAGTTTAATGAACTGATGAAGCACAGAAAATCTCAGATTGAAAAATTCAAGGTTCTGACGAAATTCGAGAACGGATTACAGTTCATTATGTATCCGAGCGAGATTGAAAGAGAGAAGAAAGACGAAGCTTTCAAGAAAAAATCTGAAATGTGGATCAAGAATCTGAAAAAAGATCTTTACCTGCAGGAAGCAATGAACATTGTATCAGATATGGGAGCAAAATCATAGATACCAAAAAAACCGATAATGAAAATTATCGGTTTTTTTATGAAGTAGAATAATTACTTTATTTCTACACATCCCACTCTTCCTCCGGCATTTCCGGTAGGCTGGGTGTGGAAGTCGTCAGCCGCTGCGTGTACAATAAGACCTTTTCCAATGATGTTTTTAGACTCATCTGTACAGCCAAGGCACCATTTGTCCGTTTTGAAAGTAAGGGTTGCTGTTCCGCTCTGATCAGCTACTAAATTTCCTATATCTCCCATATGGAAATGCTCGGCTCCCCATTTACCATGGTCGTTTTTGGATGGGTTCCAGTGCCCGCCTGTAGAAGTTCCGTCTGCTGCAGAGCAGTCTCCTTTTTCATGAATGTGTACAGCATGGATTCCAGGGGTAAGGTTGGTGATGTCCAGTTTCATAATAACTTCATTTCCCTGTTGGGTAAACTTTGCCGTTCCGCCTGTCTGTGTTCCGCTTTTGGCATTTACGCTGTACATTTTTGTGGTTCCGCATGAAACAGCAAAAAGTGCACATCCTGCCAGTAATGCTATTGTTTGTACTTTCATTTCTAAATGATTTATAGTGATTATACCATAAAATTAAAAAAGATTTTCCAAAACACTTTATGATTCCAGTCTTTTTTTCGGAAGTAAATGTAAGAGGTCTCCGAATACCGCTAATAAAGGTATTCAGTCAGGGCTTTGGAAAAAGAAGGAAAATACTTATTTTTAACAGGATAGGTATAATCAACTTTTATGGCAAAACAGGAAGAAAAAGTGATCATTTTATATACATTCATACAGGAGGAAAAACATCAGCATTTTTTGGATCAGTATTTACCTGTTTTCTCTGAAGATGGGCAGAAAGATATCCTGAAGTACAGAAGATGGCAGGATGCCCAGCTTTCATTGCTGGGGAAAATTTTGCTGCTGCATGGCTTGAGAACCTATTATGATATTCATGAAACCGAAATCCTTATTGATTCCAACAAAAAGCCTTATTTAAAAGATCATCCTATTCATTTTAACATATCCCATTCTAAAGACCTGGCAGCCTGTGCCATTGCAGGATTTCCTGTAGGACTGGATGTTGAATTTTCCGATACATCCGTCAGTTATTCTGACTTTAAACTTCATATGACCCCTTATGAAATTGAAGAGATTGATAATGCTGAAGATAAAATGGCGAGTTTTTTTACCTATTGGACCAGAAAAGAAGCCGTTATAAAAGCCCACGGGGACGGAATGATGCTTCCTCTGGATTCTTTTGAAATTCATAAAAATGAATGCCTGATTAACGGGGAAAAATTCTTCACAAAAGACATTGTTATTGAAAATTACTACAGCTGTATTGCCTCGAATGACATCAGCATCAATAATGTGGTTCCTTTTATTGAATATATTAAGATTTAAAGTGACCAAAGCAGCTACCCATTCGCTGTCAATAAGTTGATCCTATTTTTAACTCTGAAAATAAAATGTATTCAAAATAAGATCTTACTGTAAAAAAGCAATAATTGACAACTGGAGTAAACTTAGGATCAATACCTTTGCGGATATACACCTTTTATTTTGGAAGCATATAAAAAACGGATCGTAAAAACAATTCAATACATTGATTCTCATCTTGATGCTGACCTTTCGCTGGAAAAAATTGCTGAGATCAGTGCCTATTCGCCTTTTCATTTTCACAGAATATTTAAGCTGGTTACAGGAGAAACGCTTCAGAACTACATCATCAGGAAGAAAATAGAAAAGAGTGCCCTCCATCTGGCTTTACATAAAAATATGGAGCTCAGAGATATCTATTGGAATCTCGGATTTTCCAGCCATTCTGTTTTTTGTAAAACATTCAAAAAGTATTACGGTCTGGCACCTACAGAATTCCGCAGATTAGCCCCCGAAAAATTTCACAGAATTTTGCAGAAACAGAGCAAGAACGGACAAGCGGATACGGTTTTCAGCCAATACATTTGCAATATCGAAAATCTGTTAAACTGGACGAAAATGAATTTAAAAATCGAAGTAAAAGAAATGCCGGAAATGAATCTGGCATCTGTAATGAGCCTTGGAATTGCCAATGTAGAAACTTCTTTCAATGTATTGGCAGACTGGGCGGTAAAGAAGAATCTTTTTCCCGGAGAACATGTGAAAATGATTTCTGTATATCATGACAGCTGCAAGATAACACCTCTTGATAAAGTCAGGATACATGCCTGTATGCTTCTGGATGAAAGATTGCAGAAGCAGGACGGTGAGGTATTTGCTGAAACTTTAGAAGCCGGAAAATATATTGTAGGAAGCGGTGAAGTTACCCTTGATGATTTTGAGCAATGCTGGGTTACTTTGTTTTTATGGATGAATGAGCATCATTACACAATCAGGAGAACCTTTCCCTATGAGATCTACCATACCAATTTTAAAGAGCATCCTGAAGGGAAAATGATCGTGGATTTCTGCATCCCGATTCTGTAATTCAATGCAGGCAGAACGTCTGAAGACAGGGTAGGAAAAAAAAGCTAAAAAATAAATAAGTACCAACATCAATATTTATCACTGAAAGTAACTTTCATCCTTCTTCTTCCTGCTTTCAACCCCATTAATTTCAACGGTAAACGCAACTCATTTACCATTCGGTAGCAAAAGAATACCTTTCAGTAATTATTTTTTTACAGAAGGGTGTTTCCTGTACTATTTTTGATCCGGAAAACAACAGCTATGAAAACTCAAGGATATAAAATATTTTTTCTGATTGCTCTTCTTACCTATATGACGGGCTATTCTCAGGTAAAGATTTCGGGAAGGGTGACCTTTAAAAATAAGGGAATCAGTGAAGTCAATGTTACCCTGAAAAATACTTATGATGGTGCGACTACGGACGCCCATGGAAATTTCTCTTTTGAAACTTCAGAAAAAGGAAGTCATACGGTAACCTTTACCCATCCCAAATACGAAGAAATTGAAAAAGCAGTCAATATAGAAAATCAGGAGATTACGCTCAATACAGACCTGAAAGAACAGATCAGTGAAATTGATGCAGTGGTGGTTTCTGCCGGCTCTATTGAGGCCAGTGACCGGAAAAGGGCAACGGCACTTCTAACCCCGCTTGACATTTATACCACTGCCGGGGCAGATGGGCAGATTTCTTCAGCACTGAACTATCTTCCCGGTGTGCAGAAAGTAGGGGAGTCTGAAGGGCTTTTCATCAGAGGAGGAACAGCTTCTGAATCTAAGATCTTTATGGACGGAAGTCTCATTAACAATTATTTTTCCAATTCCGTACCGGGAATTGCAGGAAGAGACCAGTTCAATACTTCCCTTTTTAAGGGGAATATCTTTTCAAGTGGTGGGTACTCAGCATTATACGGGCAGGCTCTTTCAGGGGCATTGATGCTGGAAAGTGTTGATTTGCCGGATCAGAGTTCTTATAACTTCGGTGTTTCACCTATTTTTCTGAGTGGCGGGTTTCAAAAGCTGGGCGCGCAGAAAAACTATTCATACGGAGCTTCAGCAGGATATTCACTCCTAAGCCTGATGCAGAAAGTTTTCAATTTTAATACCGACTTTACTGATGCTCCACAGGGACTGAACGGGGATCTTAATTTCAGATTCAAAACCAAATCAGGAGGCTTTTTTAAATATTACGGAATGTACAATACCAACAGAATGGGCGTAAGAACAGAAAGTCTGGAGCCTGAATATGATTTTGCATTGGTAAAGCTGAAAGGCAGAAGTACTTATCACAACCTTTCTTACAGGCAAAAATTCGGGAAATATCTTTTGAATGCAGGAGGTTCTTATTCATACAACAGATCTGATCTTAAGTTTTCTACAGAGAATCAGGATGTGGAAAGCAACCGATCAGGATTGCTTACAGAGGGTAATTATATCAATTTTAAAGCAGTTCTTGAAAGGAAAATCAACAGGATCAGTGCTGTACGGGGAGGTTTTGAACTGAACAGTACCGATGAAAATCTGGATTTCGGAGAGGTTCGGAAAAATTATAAAGATTTGATTTCTTCGGCTTTCGTAGAAACAGATCTGGGCTTCAGTAATGCACTGTCTGCAAAAGTAGGCGTAAGAGCTGAAAACTCTTCTTATCTGGGAAAAAGCAATATAGCCCCCCGCCTGGCACTGGCTTATCGTCTGGCTGATCAGTGGACGGCCAATATCGCTTACGGTCTTTTCTATCAGAATCCAGAAAGTAAATACATCAACGGGCCGGCCAACCTGGATTTCCAGAAATCACAGCACTATATATTCCAGATCATGAGAAGTTCAGAAGGAAGAAGCCTGCGGTTTGAAGCATTTTATAAAAAATACGACCAGCTTGTTAAAACCTATAATATCTTCCCCGGAAAGCAGCAAAGCCAACAGGTACAGTCTGCTTTCAACAATGAAGGCTATGGCTATGCAAAAGGGCTGGAGGTATTCTGGAGAGATAATAAAAAGACATTTAAAAATATTGATTACTGGCTGACGTATTCTTTTCTGGATTCAAAAAGAGATTTCCTTAATTATCCGGTAAGTTTAAAGCCCGGTTTTGCTGCAGAACATACACTTTCCGCAGTGGTAAAAAGGTTTATTCCGGAATGGAAACTGGGAGTCAATCTTTCTTATACCTATGCTAAAGGACGACCTTACTATGATATTGCCTCTAAATTTGAGGATGGAAAAGCAATAAATTATACCCGGAATGAAGGGAGACTGAAGGATTATAATGCTCTTAATCTCAGTTTCAATTATGTTCCGAGTGTCGGAAAAAAGGATGCAAAGTCATTTACTGTATTTGTACTGAGTATTTCCAATGTTTTTGGATCTAAAAACGTGTATGGGTATAATTTTTCAGTGGACGGGGCCAGAAGCTCTGCAGTGGTTCCCCCGGTTAATACCTTTGTATTTGTAGGAGCTTTTTTCAGTTTCGGAGTAGATAAAACGGAGGATGCGATCAATAATAATTTATAAAGACATAACTTCGGATCATAATATAACTAACTTTTAAAATTTGATATCATGAAAAAATACTTTTTAAGCTTTGCTTTAGCTCTGGTGAGTTTAACAGCTTTTGCACAGACAGATTATGAAAAAATAATGAAGGATAAAATTGCAAAAATTGAAACCTGCAAAACTCCGGAAGACTTTCAGGCTTTAGCCAATGACTTTCAGAGAATAGGAAGCAAAGAAAGCTCACAATGGCTACCTCCTTATTACGCAGCCCTGGCTCAGATACAAAAAGGAAGAGTGATGATGAGAAACGGTAATATGCAGGATCTGGATGGGGTTGCTGCACAGGCCGAAAAATACCTGGGTACGGCACAGAGTCTTGCAGGAGCTGATAATGCAGAAATCCGGCTGTTGAAAAAAATGGCGTATTCCCTTAGAATGATGGTCAGTCCTCAGCAACGTTATATGACGGATGGTGCCAGGGCTGCAGAAGAACTTAATATTGCAGAAAAACTGGACCCTGCCAATCCAAGAATTGCCCTGATCAAGGCGGAAGATATTTATTTTACTCCTGAACAGTACGGAGGAAGCAAAACCAAAGGTTTGGAAATGTTTAAAGATGCTGTTGCCAAATTCAATGCCTATAAACCCAAAACAGCGTTGGATCCGAACTGGGGAAGAGGTGAAGCAGAATATTTCATAAGCCTTCCGGCAGAAAAGAAATAATCATTCATAAAAAACAGACCTTCACATTGTGGAGGTTTTTTAATATCCGGATCAAGAAAAAAGCACCATTACGGATGGTGCTTTCAAAATATTATGTACTGATTTTCTAAACGCAATGATCTGTGAATAACGTACATCTTCCGAACTGGTTTCTGCACATATTCCATCCGCAGCCGTCATCATTCCATGGATCTTTCGGGATCAGACCTCCTGCAATTTTCTTTTGATCTTCTCTGGTAAGGCTTTTTAAACCTTTCAGTTTAATTTGTTTTTTCATTGTAATTGTTTTTTTGATGTTCCTACTCTTTAAGCTTTTCGGATAACGCTTTGTGTTTTACTAAACTACGTTATTTTTTCATTTAAGCAAAATTATTCATATTAAAATTCCAGTTTTGTGATAATTAATTCAATTAAATTGTCTTTTTTCGATATTAATATTAAATTATGTATTTCGGAGATAGGCTGATATTTATTGAATACCCGCTCATACCATTCGGAAATAAAAATCAACCCTTCGGTAAGAAATAATTTTTGATACCTTTAATAAAGGCTAATTTTGAGCTTAATAAAATGATCATGAAGCGCAAGGAAATTATAACACTGTTTTGGGTCTCTATGGCCGTCTCTATGTTTTTCTTTTTTGTTTTTACGAAAGACAAGAATCTGGAAAACTTTTTATACACCATTCTGATCTCTATGATCTATTCTTTTGTATTGGGAGGGGGAAACGGATTGCTCAATAATTTCCTGAATAAAAAAATTCCATGGTCAGAAGCAACTACCAAACGGGCTGTTATAAGCATTGTTTCCATTGTTGTTGTCAATTTTATACTGGTGTACTTCTGTAATTATATCAATTTTGTGCTCATCCAGAAGGGTGCTACCACGGAAGAGTTTTTTTCCGGGAAATACAATTACATGAATTGGTTTACCATCAATATTGCATTGCTTATTTCTGCATTCCTTCATGCCAAGGGCTTCATGGAAGAGCTGAAGAAAGTTTCCAGAAAAGAAGTCGTGGAGCAGAAACTTATTGCCAAGTCAGCGAATGCACAGTTTGAGAGTTTAAAAAACCAGCTGGATCCTCATTTTCTGTTCAATTCATTAAACGTTTTGAGTTCCCTGATTGATGAAAATCCTCAACAGGCCCAAAAGTTTACCGCTTCAATGTCAAAAATTTACCGGTATGTACTTGAACAGAAAGACAAGGAGCTGGTAACCGTGGAAGATGAAATAGAATTCGCAAAAACATACTGCGACCTTTTAAAAACAAGATTTGAAGACAGTGTAGATTTTATTTTCGATGTTGAGAAAGATGACTACCGGAAATATGTGGTACCGTTATCATTACAGCTGTTACTGGAAAACTGCATCAAACACAACTTTGCGACTTCATCAAGGCCTCTGGTCATCAGAATATTTTCAGAAGGGGACATCCTGTGCATTGAGAATAACCTTCAGGTAAGAGAGCAGATCAAGGAGAGTTCAGGAATCGGGCTGGCCAATATTGTACAGCGGTATTCACTCCTTACCAAACGGAATGTTTTCATTGAAAAATCTGAAGATTATTTTAAAGTAAAACTTCCGATGCTGGCCAGTAAGCCTAATATTGTCAGTGTAAAACCTGATGATGATAAAACGTATAAAAAAGCCAGGAAAAGAGTCAAGGAAATCAAGGGTTTTTATACCAATCTGATCTCTTACTGTATTGTAATTCCGTTTTTGATTTTCATTAATCTCTATGCGGGCAGCAAGAGCCATTGGTTCTGGTTTCCGGCTTTGGGCTGGGGAGTTGGGCTGGCTTCACACGCTTTCCAGGTATTTGGGATCGGGGAATCCTGGCAGGAAAAAAAGATCAGTGAAATTATGAATAAAGAAAAAAATAAAGACAATGGAAACATTTGACGAAGATGATATCCGGTATCAAAGGGCTAAAAGACAGGTCGAAAGGCTGAGAGGCTTCTATGTGCATCTTTTCATCTATATTTTGGTGAATCTGATGATTGTTTATTACAATTATAGCCATCTGAAGCCTGGGGAAAGCTACTTTCAGTTTAAAAATTTCTTTACTGCCACATTCTGGGGAATTGGAATTGTTGCGCATGGTGCAGTTGTATTTTTATCCAGATCCGATTATTTGCGGAATTGGGAAGAGAAAAAGATCCGTGAACTGATGGAAAAGGAAAAAAATTATAAAAGAAACTCTTAAACTTCCGGTTGGCCTGTAAACACCTCAAAATGCATTACTATGAAGACTTTACAAATTCTTTTCTACATTTCTATGGCTGCCTGGTTTCTCAGTGAATTCCTTTATAAAAATATGCTGAAATCCGGGAAGGAAGACAAAAAAGACAAGGATAAATCTACCCTCAACATTCTGTGGCTGGCTATTCCTTTTTCCATTGCCGCGGCAGTTACGGTTTCTAATCTGTCTACGTTACCGGTAACAGATAAAAGCTGGATTTTCTATGCAGGAGAAGCATTTATCCTTATCGGAATCATCTTCAGGTTCATCATTATCAGATCCCTTGGGAAATACTTTACGGTAGACGTTACCATTAAACAGGATCATAAAATAAAAAAAGAGGGATTTTACAAATACCTGAGGCATCCGTCCTATGCCTTTTCTTTACTGACGTCACTGGGGCTTGGTCTCTATCTGAATAACTGGCTGTCATTAGCTTTTGCTTTCATTCCGCCATTCCTGGCCTTTGCTTACAGGATCAGAATTGAGGAACAGGCTTTGGTAGAACAGTTTGGAGAGGAATACCTTGAATACAGAAAAACAACCAAAAAACTTATCCCTTTTATCTATTGACCTCTCAGCATAAAGTTTACCGTTAACAGACAATATCAGCCACCAATGCCGGATAATCATTCGGATACTGGTGGCTAAAAAATGCACATATACATCAAAAATCTGTGTGATCTGCGGGAACATATAATGGTGATCCTTTTGCAAGCTGAATGGACTTACAGATAGTATAAAAACGCAAGGTTCGCAAGGTTATTTATGCTGCGGTTATTTTCCGTTCGCAGGGGCACTTCGTTCAGCAAAGAATCTTTTGTGCGGATTAAACGATCATTTTGGATGGTTTTAGCATAATATGCCAGGTGATCTGTGCAATTTTTTGTCATAAAAAGTATATCGGTTTCATTAGCTTCCTTCTTCCGGCTTCCAGCTTCCAGCCTCTAATAATTTCTTATCCCTCAGTCTCTGTAAGCCGTGTATCTCCCTATTTTACCATTCAGAAAGCATAATCTACAGTTCAGTGACATAAAGTTGATGGAAGCCCCTTATCTGTCCTACCTTTGACTCAAGAAAAATAACAGTTAACCTTTAAAACAAATAGTATGGAAATTTTATCAAACAAAGAAAGTATTTCTTATCAAAGAGCAGCAAAAAGAGTAAAGGAACTTAAAGAATTCTATGGAAATCTTACTTCTTTCTGTCTTGTTATCCCTTTTCTGGCAGCATTGAATCTGTTAACAGCTCCCGGATACTGGTGGTTTTTATGGCCAATGTTGGGATGGGGAATCGGAATTGCCTTTCATGCAGTCAATACATTCGGAATCGGAAAAAACTGGGAAGAGAATAAGATCAGAGAGCTGATGGAGCAGGAAAACAGAAAGCAGACTAAAACCTTATAAAATCAATTAAAAAAACAATACATCATGGATTATAATAGCGCATACAACAGAGTTCAGAAGCTGAAAAAATTCTATAAAAACCTGATATGGTTCGGAATTATTACGGCCATTGTTTTAGGAAATGACTGGCTGAATAATGAAATCCATTACAAAATATTTGGCGGACACCTTTTACTGAGCATTTGGGCCATCATTCTCGCGGTAAAGGCATTTTCTCTTTTTGTCTTTGACAATGAGTGGGAAAGAAAAATAATAGAGAATGAAACTCAAAACAATAAAAAAACTGCAGACTTTTAAAAATCTGCCTATTTTTTAACTAATTTTAGTTGCTGAATTTTAAAACTAAAAACTGTAGACTCAATGATCAAGACCGTCATTATTGAAGATGAAAAACCTGCTTCAAGGAAATTAGAGCGAATGCTGAGTAATTTTTCTGATATTGAAGTAGTTGCCAAAATAGAATCAGTAGAAGAAGGAGTAGCCTGGTTTTCTGAAAACGAGCATCCGCAGCTGATCTTTTCGGACATTGTTCTGGGTGATGGACTGTCATTCGATATCTTTGAAAAAATCCCCACCAAAGGCTTTATTATCTATACCACAGCGTTTGATCAGTATACCCTGAAAGCCTTTAAACTCAATAGCATCGATTATCTTCTTAAACCTATTCTTGAAGAGGATCTGGCAGCAGCAGTGGAGAAGTTCAAATCTTTTATTCCTTCCGGTCATGACATTGGATCACAGGATATCAAACAGCTGATCAGAAAAGAAAAATCCATTCTTTCCAGAGTTCTGGTGAAAATAGGATATAACCTGAAAATCATTCAGACGCCGGAAATCAGTTGTTTTTTCAGTGAAAACAAGATTGTGTATCTCCAGACAGAAGACCGCACTTACCCGTCAGACTTTACACTGGATGAGCTGGAAGAGGTGCTGGATGACAAAAAGTTTTTCAGGGTCAACAGACAGTTTATCATCAGTTCAGACCATATCAGAAACATTCACACCTCACCGTATTATAAGGTAGAACTTGATTTTCAGCCCAGGGAAGAAATTACGGTGAGCAGAGACCGTGTCAAAGACTTTAAAGACTGGCTCGTGAGTTAAATAATACAATCCCCAATCATTACCATGGAACTCTTATTATTACTTCTCAGGCTTTTTCTATCCATTGTTCAATCCTGATCAGCATTAGCTGCTGTAAAAATCACAGGCAGATTGTATAAACTGATGAAAGGCCTGCGTCACCTCTGTTTTGTGCCTGTGAGTAAGAGGAAAAGGAACCATATGAGAATAGTCGAAAGGAAAATCCCGGACTTCCACCTCTACATCAATGTTCCTGTAGCCTCCCTGCAGCGTATTTAATGCCTCTATCGGAGGAGCTACACTGTCCTTTTCCAGCACATAAGCTTTGATCTGGGACCGGATTTCCTGCATTCTTTCCTCTCTTTCGCTTTGGAAATAATTGTAACGGAGCATCTTTTTGAACCAGCTTTCCTGCGGATGGAGCACATCATCCTGATAATGCTTCAGGCGTTGATCAAATTTAAAATCTGAACTCAGTAACTCTGTGAAAACAGACTGCATTTTGATCGTAGCCTGAGAATCCATAATATATTTGGAAATGGGAAACATCCGGTCAATCGTCATTCCGCCGCAAAAGCAGAAAACTTTTGATGCTGTGAAAAAATGATGAGGATCGGCCATTTTGATAATCATAGACAGGAATGATCCAATGGAATACCCAAAGAGATCCAGCTTTGCATCGGGAGAAATGCTTTTAATCGTGCTGTTTTTAATTTCTTTCACCACCTCAATAATATCCGAATAGGTTTGCAGTCCTGACCAGAAAATTCTCTGAGGATGGGCCTCAAGCCTGGAGCTTATAGCGGCATTTACATAAGAAAAATGAGTGTTTTCAGGGTATTTTCCTTTTCTGAATTTTACAATTTCCATCATATGGTGACGGTCACTCCAGATCGCTTCTGCACGGTCCATATGAAAGGCAATGGGAAACAGGATAACCGCTTTATGCGTTTTCTGTGCCAGCTCATAGGCCCACGGAAGATATTTGTCCCACTTTTTCTCATTTAAACCATGGAAAAAGATAATACATCCCTGGGCAGTCTCTACATCAGCTCTTTTGAGAATATAATATTCGAAATTTTTATTGCAGGCGATATCAGAATCCTTACCGTCTACAGAAGGCTGGTCATACAGAAGGTATAAACTTTTATTAATTTTCAGGGGCTGATGATGTTGGGGACAGGTCTGATTTTCTGACCCATGAATAAGATCTGAAACCTTGGAGGTAAAGGGAACGGACTCAATCGTTACATTCAGATCCCTGATTTCCACAAGCTCTTTTCCGGAATCAAAGTGGTGCTTCAAAACGTCATACAATTCATAATATTCCATAGCAAGAGGATTGAGTTCATAATTAGAACTATCAAGTTAGGGAATTATTATACTAAAGTGTTGATTTTAAAAGCTTAAAGATATTCCAGGCATAAGATAATTGGAAATAAACCCGGAACACATCTGCTCCGGGAAATAGGGTGAATGGACGCTGAAGTTTATTCAATGTCTTGATGATCGTTTTTTCTACCGTACTTTTGTACCGTTGCGGAAGTAAGTGCAAGCAAAACAATACACAACAGAAGATCCGATTTTTCCGGATGATGTATTGCCTGATAAATATTGTAGCCTAAAAGAACAGAGACAATAAAGATCAGAACATTGTTGGCTTCTGTATACTGTTTGTGGGAAGTTGGAATCTTCATGATGATATTTTTATTGTTATTTATCCTGTAAGTATGAAAATTCGGATTACGTTACAGAAAAATTTCAATGCAACATCAATTCACCCGATATTTTATATTTCCTATCCGGAGCCCGGACCTCGAAAGTATTCTCAACTATCTGTAATCAATTCTGTTAGATTCAGTGTCTTCAAGTTGTTTTAAAATAGATTCAGGAATCTCGTCACTGTCTATGGGGAGGCTGATGGAATCGGAAATAAAAGTTTTCCGGTGTGCTTTTCTGAAGATTTCAAATAGAGCAATAGGCTCTTGGTTGAAACTGATGCACGTACTGATGAAGTGAAGCTCGTGAAGTTTATAGTCCGGATTTTTGAGCTTTTCTTTGATATCCTTAATCCTTGATATAAAATGTCTTTGACGGATAAATGTATTACTGTTCATGATAATAAAAACATAATCAGAATAAGCTGTTACCTTCCCGAAATACTTATGATGATCACCACCGCTTCTTTCAATGAAATATTCTCCTGTGGTTTCAGACTTATAGATCTCCATCGCAGAGCGCCATATCCTATCTTCTTTGGCCTGTGTTGGGTTTTCCGGGAGATTCCTGTTGTATGAATACCAGCAGCCTACCAAACGGTCCAGAAGAGCCGTATTCGTACTAACATTATTCATATCGATCCTGAGATCATTAAAATTAAAAGCTTCCGTATTGGAATTGATGAAATCAATATAATTGGAATAGCCCAACACTCTGACTATCAGACTTAATTTCGCAAGATTGGGCCTGCTTATAACAGCATTTTCATTGCTGTTGAATTTTTTTAATTTATTGATAATCAAATGTTCATACAGGTAATTGGTTCCCAGGAGATCAGGTTTTTTCTTTATTTCTTTCTCTGAATGATCGCTGATGATAAGATCATTGAGTTCTGCACAGATATAAGACCATTCGGTTTTGGTGACATCTTCCCAATGGCTTTTCTTTAAAAACTGCCTGCTTAAAAAGGTCATCAGCTTTTCGAGATGCAGGATATCTTCCTTTTTCATGGATTCTGTTTTATAAGACTAATTTAAGATTTTTATCAAACCTGAAAAGACTTTTGAAAGACTTTTATATTACAAAATCCATAGATATTTGAGTAGAAAAACAAAAGTTAGAACAATGGAAACAAGAATGTTATTAAAAGATGAGTCCCTCTGGAACAGAATTCAGGGATTTTCACTGGACGCTCCTGATGCTGATTTTCCTTTTTCGAAAAAGCTGGCGAAAGAAGAAAACTGGAGCCTTGATTTTACCCGGAGAGCCATCGAAGAATATAAAAAGTTTGTTTATCTCTGCTGTATTCTTCCCAACGGAGCTTCACCAAGCAAGATCATTGATAAAGTATGGCATATGCACCTGATCTACACCCAAAACTATTGGGAGGATTTTTGCCCTAATATTTTAAAAAAGCCCCTGCATCACCATCCTTCAAAAGGAGGATCCGAAGAGAATATGAAACACCGAAACTGGTTTACAGATACTTTAAAAGGATATCAAGAAGCATTTCAATCTGAGGCACCGCTGGAAATCTGGCATGATCTGGTAAAACCCGGACTTTCCAATAACTGGTGGAAAAAATTCCGTATCCTCCCATTGTTTGCTGCCTTTTTTCTCCTGACCTCCTGTCTGGGTGAGATCATGACGACTCTGGGCTCTATGTTCTTTTCAATGCTCGTGGCTTTTATCTTTGGAGGATTGATTAACATTACCGGGAATAAGAACGATAAAAAAGATGGCAATTCCGGGACAGGCTGTGGAGGAAGCAGCTGCAGCGGGGGAGGAAGTTGTGGAGGCGGTTGCGGTGGAGGCTGTGGAGGGTGCGGAGGCTGTGGCGGATAAAAAGTGAATCAATAAAAAATAACCATCATGAAAAAGCTAATCATTCATTCTATTCCGGTGGCGATAAGTTTTATCTGGCTTGCCATAAAATGTCACACCCTTAACCCGTTTACGATAAAAGGACCTGAATTTCTGAAGTTTTATCTCATTCTCATACCCGGATTTTATTTTTCGGTTTTTATAGTAAAGTCACTGAAAGAAAGCATTTCAAAAACTACCTTCTATTTTACACTGTTCATTTTTTTACTTGGAGTCGTAAAACTGATAAGAGGAATACTGTTAGAAAAACCTGTCGGGTTTTTAGTCATGATCCTCATAGGAGAATGTGTTGTAATGCTGTTGTTTAAGTTATCTGATATAAAGAATAGAATCAAGGATTAATATCAGAAACAAACCCGAAACAAAGTTGCTTCGGGCTTTATATTTTCTATTGAAATGAATTATTATTTGTTGATTCCTGACCGACCTTCAGTCCTATGAAATCACACCGCTTCCGATAAGTTCTTCGTCAATATACCATGACGCAAACTGCCCTTCAGCAATGGCAGACTGAGGCTCATCAAATTCTATATAAAAAGCATTCTCAAACTGATAAAGGGTTGCTTTCTGCAATGGCTGTCTGTATCTGAATCTGGCCATTACTTCCATAGACTCTCCGTTCTGAAGTCTCATATCTTCCCGTACCCAGTGCAGTTCAGAATTGTCAATTTTCAGCGCTTTTTTGAAAAGTCCGGGGAAGTGGTTTCCTTCGCCTACAAAAAGAATATTGTTTTCCATATCTCTGGACACGATAAAACAGCTTTCTTTGTGTCCTCCTATTCCAAGCCCTTTACTTTGCCCGATCGTGAAGAACTGGGCTCCCTGATGCTTTCCGATCACCTTACCGTCAGCTTTTTTATAATTGATTTTCCTTGATAGGAATTCAAGCTCTTCTTCTTTGGATGAAAATGCAGGCTGTTCTTCAGCAAATAAAGGTGAATCTTTGAAAATTTCTACAATTTCCCCTTCATTAGGCTTCAATTGCTGCTGTAAGAACTGAGGAAGACTTACCTTTCCGATAAAGCACAACCCCTGAGAGTCCTTTTTATCAGCAGTTACCAGACCGATTTCTTTTGCGATCTCCCTTACCTGAGGTTTGGTAAGCTCTCCGATAGGAAACAGTGCTTTAGACAGCTGATCCTGGCTTAGCTGGCAAAGGAAATAAGACTGGTCTTTATTGTTGTCCTTTCCGGCAAGCAGGTGAAAAATCTCTTTACCGTTCTCATCAAAAGTTGAGTTTACCCTTGCATAATGTCCTGTGGCTACCTTATCAGCTCCCAAAGACATGGCAGTCTTCATGAAAACATCAAATTTTACTTCTCTGTTACACAAAACATCCGGGTTCGGTGTTCTTCCTTTTTCATACTCGGCAAACATATAATCAACGATACGTTCCTTGTAAAGCTCGCTCATATCGATCACCTGGAAAGGAATTCCAAGCTTTTGAGCCACCATAAGGGCATCATTACTGTCCTCAATCCAGGGACATTCATCTTCTAATGTTACCGAAGCATCATTCCAGTTTCTCATAAACAAAGCCACCACTTCATGGCCCTGCTGTTGTAGCAAATATGCTGTTACACTGGAGTCTACACCTCCTGAGAGGCCTACTACTATTTTCATTGTATTTCAATTTTACGAAACTCTTAACGGGAGTTCTTAGTTTGATGCGGCAAAAATACAATTAAAAAATTCGTAAAAAAACCATATTTTTAAACATTGATAAAAACGATTTTAATTGTACAGTCACCGTAAATCCTATTTTAAAAACTTAATAAACAGGTAAAATAGAGGTGATTTTAAAATTTAGCCAGACAAATAAAATAGTATATATGAAAAAGTTTATTATTTCTTTGATGCTGATCGTCTCAGGGTCAGTATTTTCCCAGGTTTCAGTAGGAGTCCCTTCCCAGGGCAACAGCCGATGGACTTTCGGTGGCGGAATTGGTGTCGGATTTGGAAGCAACAGCTCATTCAGTCTGCAGGCTTCCCCAAGAGTGGGTTACAGGATTACCGATGACCTTGAAGGAGGGGCAGCCGGAAGTGTTACGTGGCAAACGTCTGACTATCACTCATCCACCATGTTCGGGATAGGTCCTTTTGCCAATTATTACTTTGCAAGATCGTTTTTCTTAAGTGCGAACTTCCAGCATTATTTTATCAACTATAAAGATAAATTTTATGACTATAAAGACAGCAGGGAAGAAAATGCGTTATATCTTGGAGGAGGGTATATGCAAAGGATCGGAAACAATTCTTTTTTACAGCTGGGGCTGATGTACAATGTTCTCTGGAAAGAAAGATCAAGCGTATTCTCAAGCGGGTTGGTACCTAATATAGGTTTTGTGGTAGGCCTTTAAAAAATCAGAATCAGGAACAAATACATTAAAAAATAGAGCAATATAAAAAATGCCCCGGAAATTTTCCGGGGCATTCATTATTTCCTGATGGTAAGTTTAAAGCTCTTTACAGGAGTCTTGTCTGTTTTGCTCACAGAGATTAAATAATTCCCGTTGGCCAGTTGATCTGCTAATCTGAAGTGTTGCTCAGCAGTTTTAGAAATCGGGGAAGAATAGATCTGTCTTCCGGACATGTCGGTAATATTGATGATATGGGATTCTTTGCTTAAGACGGTTCCTTTTAAACTGAAATTACCGTCGCTGGGATTGTTATAAAGGACCAGATCCTTTGCGGGGGCTGTTTCAGATGTAGAAAGGGATGCGAGACTGAATTTGGCAATAAATCCGGTACGGCCAATGGTGGTTCCGGGTGGCGGTATGATGTTGGGCTGGTGAGAATTAGCGGTTGCAATATCATTCGGGTTACCTGATGATCCAAAAATATAGAATACATCAGAAGAATGAGAAAACTGACCTCCAATCTGGGAATCGGTAGCGGGATCAGAAGTGAAAGTCCCTCCATAATAAGAAGTAAATAAATGCGTTCCTGCCGTATTGAACATGGAAAAAAAGGCATCAGGATATCCCGGGTTGGGCTTTGTAGAAATAAAAGCTCCGGGAGTGGCTATATTTTCAGTTCCGGATGATGATCCGGTTATCAGAAGTTTATCATCTTTAAGGTCAAGAACCCTGTTCTCTCCATGCCATTCGGTGCCTTCAGACCCTACATAAGTGCCCCATATCCTGTATCCGTTGTCATTGAACTTTGCCAGAAAAAGATCAAAACCATCTGTTGTCTGCTGTTTATGAGCTCCGGGAGTTGCGTAATAGGATCCTGGAAGATAAAAGGTTTGTCCACCAATATAGACTCCTGAAGAGTTTGCTTTTATTTGCCAGATTCCGGCCCCGGTCAATACATTAGGAACTCCGTAATAAGTTCCCCATACTCTTTGGCCGGTATTGCCGTCAAACCTGGCAATGAAATGGCTTGATTTTACTTCCTGAAACGTTTCCGGGGTTGCCAGTGCGGTTACAGCATCATTCAGATCATTGCCACCTACGATAAAAAGATTGTCTTCATATAAATCCTGGGCAGTTATATAGAGAGAAGGAACATAAGTTCCCCATATTTTCTTTCCCTGGGCATTAAGTTTTACAATAAAAGAATTGGGTTTGAGCGCTCCGTTCTGGGAGACAACCTCAAAATCAGGGCGAAATGTTCCCGGATCTCCTAAGCCTTGCCATGAAGTGGTTCCTGTTATATAGATATTACCATTGCTGTCAACATCCAAATTATCAGAATAGATCGTTCCGGGAAGATAGGTTTCCCATATGAGATTATTATTTTCGTCATATTTGGCTAATACCCAGTCATTATCGGTCACACGGGTTGAAAGCCATACGCCTGGAGGAAGTACCGGAGAATTAAGAGGAGCAGGTCCCCCGATTTTATATTGATTACCAAACTGATCCCTGTAAACTAAATATCTTGTAATAGCTAAAGAACTGATGAGAGGATGGTATTGGGCTGAAAGAAGGTTTCCGGATTGAGAAAATTTTCCCAAAAGGGTACTGCCATTACTATTCATAGGATAGCTTCCGGCAGAAACAAACTGGCTGTAATAAGCAGAAAGGTCTCCTGTACCATAGGTAGCTTTTGAAGTATACCCGTCTATAAGAAGTGTCTGGTCTGAGGGGTTTTCATACACCCCATTAATTCGTGTTTCAAACCCTCCGAAATAGGTTGCCCAGCTTCTCTCATAGGGAAAAGTACTCTGGGAAAACAGCAGGGAAGGAAAAACTATCATGATTTTTCAATTTCATAGTAATTTGATGTTTTGGTTTAGTTTGTTTTCAAAAATAAGATTAATTCATATGTAAATAAATAAAAAGGTAAACTTAGATTATTAAAATTCTAATTTTAAAAGTATTAAAGGATTTCTAAATAAAAAACCACCGGAAGTATAACTCCCGGTGGTTTTATTATCATTAAACAATGTATGTATTATGATTGTGACTTTTCAGTTGTTTTTTTCGCTTTCTGCGTTTTTCCAACCAGTCCGTCTTTCGCTTCATTAAGGTCAAGAACTACAGTTTCACCTTCGTTCAGTTGTTTGTTTACCAGCATTTCTGCCAATAAATCCTCAATATACTTCTGTATCGCTCTCTTCAGTGGCCTTGCACCGAAGTCTTTATCCCATCCTTTTTCTGAAATAAAGTTTTTCGCATCTTCGGTTAATTCCACTTTATAGCCTAATTTTTCAAGTCTGCCATACAGTTTGTTCAGTTCAATATCAATGATTTTCTTGATATCATCCTGTACCAGTGAGTTGAAGATCACAATATCATCAATTCTGTTTAGGAATTCAGGCGCAAATGCTTTTTTAAGTGCATTTTCAATAGTGCTTCTTGCTCTGGAATCTGACGTTGTTTTTTTAGCTGAGGTACCAAATCCTACACCATCTCCGAAATCTTTAAGATCTCTGGTTCCGATATTGGACGTAAGGATGATAATCGTATTTCTGAAGTCGATTTTTCTACCTAAACTGTCTGTAACGTGTCCCTCATCAAGAATCTGTAACAGGATATTGAATACATCCGGGTGAGCTTTTTCAATCTCATCCAAAAGAACTACAGCATAAGGTTTTCTTCTTACCGCTTCTGTCAGCTGACCACCTTCTTCATATCCAACATATCCCGGAGGCGCACCTACCAATCTTGATACGGCGAATTTCTCCATATACTCACTCATGTCGATTCGGATAAGCGACTCATCAGATTCGAAAAGTTCTCTGGCCATTACTTTAGCCAACTCGGTTTTACCAACCCCTGTTGTACCAAGGAAGATAAATGTACCGATAGGACGGTTAGGATCCTTAAGACCGGCTCTGTTTCTCTGAATAGCTTTCACAACTTTCTTCACGGCATCTTCCTGGCCAATGACTTTTCCGTTGAGCTTTTCATCCATCTGAGCCAATTTATCAAGTTCGTTCTTACCAACTTTCGTTACAGGAACACCACTCATCATAGAAACCACTTCCGCTACATTTTCTTCGCTCACGGTTTCTTTTTTCTCTTTGACATCTTTATCCCATTTTTCCTGGGCAGCATTCAGTTCCATCTGAAGACGTTCCTCTTCATCCTTAAGTTTTCTTGCCTCAAGATAATCCTGAGCCTTTACCGCTTTTTGCTTCAATTCTTTGATCTCTTCGATTTTCTTTTCAAAATCTATGATCTCGGTAGGAACTTTCATGTTCTTGATATATACTCGCGAACCGGCCTCGTCCATCGCATCAATCGCTTTGTCCGGTAGGAAACGGTCTGTAATATATCTCGATGTCAGATTGACACACGCTGCAATGGCTTCCGGAGTATAAATTACATTGTGGTGCTCTTCATACTTGTCTTTGATCTGATTCAGGATCTGAATGGTTTCATCAATAGAAGTAGGTTCCACCATTACTTTCTGGAATCTTCTTTCCAAAGCACCGTCTTTCTCAATATACTGACGGTATTCATCCAGTGTGGTAGCCCCGATGCATTGAATTTCACCTCTTGCCAAAGCAGGTTTAAACATATTGGAGGCATCTAAACTTCCTGTAGAACTTCCTGCACCTACAATGGTGTGAAGCTCATCAATAAATAAGATGACATCTCTGTTCTTTTCCAGTTCGGTCATGATGGCCTTCATTCTTTCTTCAAACTGACCACGATACTTAGTTCCGGCAACTAAACTTGCAAGATCCAGAGTGATCACTCGTTTTCCATAAAGAACCCTGGACACCTTTTTCTGTTGAATTCTTAAAGCCAGCCCTTCTGCAATCGCAGATTTACCAACTCCCGGCTCCCCGATAAGAAGCGGGTTGTTTTTCTTTCTTCGGGATAAGATCTGAGAAACTCTCTCAATTTCTTTTTCACGACCGATCACCGGGTCCAGTTTTCCGTCTCTTGCCAAAGAAGTAAGGTCCCGTCCGAAGTTGTCCAGAGTTGGCGTTTTACTTTTTGCAGAACCTAAATTTCCTGTAGGCTTTCTCATTTGCTCAAATTCCTCTCTTTCATCATCATCGTCATAAGCACTCATCTGTGGTGACTGGCCGGAATTTTTAAGCATGGTCTGGTATTCTCTTGAAACTCCTTCATAGTCGATGTCGTAAGCTCCCAGAATATTTGAAGTAGGGTCCTCATATTTATATAGAATACCTAAAAGCAGGTGAACGGTATTAATCTCATTGCTTTTATATTGACGGCATTCTAACTCTGCACGCTTAATGGCATGATCTGCCATCTTCGTGAAAGAAATATTGGTAACCTCCTCAGAAATAGGATTTAGACTTGCTGTATTTAAAGTTTCAATTTTTCTTCTGATTTGTGTTAAATCCGCATTGAGGTTTTGAAGGATTTCTTTAGCAGAGTTTTCCGTTTTTATAATACCTAAAAGTAGATGTTCTGTATTAAGAAATTCACTTTTCAGCCTCTTAGCTTCGCTTTTGCTTTGTTTGAACACCTGGCTCAAACCTTGTGAAAACTTATAATCCATAATATATCTCATTAGAACAAAGGCAACATTACCTTTTATTCATTATCTAAATTACAAATATTTTACCAAAAATCAATTAATGACTTTATGTCACAAAAAATTTTATTATATTATTGAAAATGATTAAGTTTGTTATCCTTAAAAATTCCTCATGAATCCTGAAATTACTACTTATATCGGATATTCTGCCTCAGTTTTTATCGTGCTGAGTTTCATACTGAAAGATGTAAGAAAAATCAGAGTAGTCAATATGATAGGTTGTATCTGTTTTGTCATCTATGGCTTCTTTTTTAGTGAACCCTTGTGGCCGGTAATCATACCGAACGGACTGATTTGCTTTATTCAGGTGTATCATTTAATCGCAGGAAAGAAAGATTCATGAAGAAAAAAGTACTGGTTTCAGCCTTTAGCAGCCTGTATACAGATCAGAGAATAGAAAAAGTATGCAAGACCCTGTCTGATAACGGATATTCTATTGACCTGATAGGAAATGACTGGGGAGGGAACGAAAAAATGGAGCGTCCCTATCCGTTCTCAAGAATAGAGCTGAAGTCTAAAAGCCTGAAAACTGCATATTTTGAATTCAACTGGAAACTTTATAAGGTCCTGAAGAAAAAAGCAGACAAAGACACCATTCTTCTGGCCAATGATATTGACGCACTTCTGCCAAATTATCTCATTTCCAGAAAACTGAATATTCCGCTGGTCTTTGACAGTCATGAAATTTTTACAGAAATGCCCGCTATACAAAACCGGCTTTCACAGAAGTTCTGGAGAGTGGTGGAAGGAAACCTGGTACCCAGGATAGAATTTATGATGACGGAAAGTGAAAGCTATGCAGAATGGTTTCATGAAAAATATAAGGTAAACCCTGTTGTTGTAAGAAATATTCCTAGAAAAATTCATGATGTTCCCGTATTTCCGGACAATCATCCTAAAATTATTTTGTATCAGGGTGCCATTAATCAGTCCAGGGGAATTGAAAAAATGATTGTGGCCATGCATCATATTAAGAATGCTGTTCTTAAAATTGCAGGTGACGGGCCGAAGAAAAAAGATTTTGAAGAACTTGTTATAAAAGAAAACCTCCAGGATAAGGTTATTTTTCTTGGAAAGCTGAAACCTGAAAACCTTCGGGAAGTTACCAGAACAGCAGATGCTGGATTCAGTCTTGAGGAGAACAACGGAGTAAGCTATTATTATTCTCTTCCTAACAAGGTTTGTGATTATATCCAGTCCCGGGTGCCACTTGTGATGATTAATTTTCCTGAAATGCAGCGGATAAAAAAACAGTTCAATGTAGGAGAAATGGTGACCGATCATCAGCCTGAAACGATTGAAAAAGCAATTAATCTAATTCTGGAAAGAGGAAGACAATATTACCGCAGCGAACTTGATAAAGCTGCAGACGTCTTCTGCTGGGAGAATGAGGAAAGGAATATCCTGCAGCTTTTTGAAAAAGCATCCCACAGATAATTTTTACAAAATTGGTTATCTTTGCACAAAGAAATTTGATTAAAAATGACCATTAAGGAAAAACAGCAGGAAATAATCGACGAATTTGCATTTCTTGAAGATTGGGAGCAAAAGTATGAGTACATCATTGATCTTGGAAAAGAACTGAAAGGCTTACCGGAAGACAGGAAGACAGATGAAAATCTTATTAAAGGCTGCCAGAGTAAAGTCTGGATCGATGCTGAGTTTAAAGACGGCAAGCTTTTCTTTAATGCAGATTCAGACGGGATTTTACCGAAAGGAATTGTTTCCCTTTTAGTAAGCATCTACAGCGGACATTCCACTCAGGAAATCCTGGATTCTGATTTCGATTTTATTGCAGAAATCGGGTTACAGGAGTTTCTTTCGCCATCCAGAGCCAACGGACTGATGGCAATGACCAAGCAGATCAAGTTTTATGCAGTTGCCTACCAACTGAAATCATAGCCGTGACCAGAATTTTAGCATATCGTTTTTCCGCATTCGGAGATGTGGCGATGACAGTACCTGTTTTCAGAGAATTTCTGGAGCAGAATCCCGGCGTGGAAATTATCATGGTTTCCAGGAAAAACTTTGAAGCCCTGTTTGCAGGAATTCCCAATGTAAGATTCAAAGGGATTGACCTTGATGATTATAAAGGATTCTTCGGATTGAGGAGGCTGAGTAATGAGCTGATCAAAGAATTTAATCCGGATTGTATTGCCAATCTTCATGATGTGATCCGTACCAAGATATTAGACAAGATCTATGTAAGGAAAGGGTTTAAGGTCTTTAAAATAGACAAAGGAAAAGAGGAAAAGGAACATCTTACCGATGTATGGAACCTGGAGAAAGTACAGCTGAAAAAAACCGTAGAACGCTATGCTGATGTTTTCAGGGATATGGGGTTCAGGGTAGAGCTTTCCAACAGACTCAGACCGGCTTCAGAACATAAATCCGGGATTGGTTTTGCCCCTTTTGCCCAGCACAAAGGGAAAATGCTTCCGCTGGAAAAATCTTATGAGCTGGCAAGAATTCTGGCCAGAAACCATACCGTATACTTCTTTGGAGGCGGAAAAAAAGAGACCGAAACCCTTGCGCAATGGGAACAGCAGATCCCCAATACAAAAAATCTTTCAGGAAAACTGAATCTTACCGAAGAGCTCAATAAAATTGCAGAGCTGGAACTCATGATATCGATGGATTCTGCCAATATGCACCTTGCCAGTCTTATGGGAACACGATGTATTTCCATATGGGGAGCTACCCATCCTTATGCCGGATTTTTAGGATTTGGGCAAAGTGAAGATGATGTGGTGCAGGTAAAGGACCTTTCCTGCAGACCCTGCTCTGTTTTTGGTGATAAAGAATGCTACAGGGGCGATTGGGCATGCCTTGAAGAATTTGATATCCAGAAAGTGGTAGATAGGGTTAATAGTTAAAAATAACCGAAACGATTTCTTCAGCTTTGGCCTGGTCAGAGTACCTTTCTTCTAAAATTTTCTTTCTGTTTTCGGCAGCATCATAGTCTTTTTCCGCAGCAGCAATGATCTGTTGACGAATTTGATTCTTATCAGATCCATACAGACATAAGCTGATCAGCGCAGGATCATCGGTGATATTTTCATTAATGATAACGAAACGGCTGTTATAAAGCGTATTGAACAGTTTCACCTTAGTTCCTGAATTCTGGTAAGAAAGCAGAATGTTGGCATGAGCACCTTCCAGAAGGTGATGAAGGTTTTCTGTGGTCTGAATAGGAGAGAGGCTGATATTTCCGGCAGCATCAATTTTTCTTTTAATCTCATCACTGGCCCGGTCGGAAGCAACGATCAGCTGATATTGCGGAAGATTTTTAAAAATCTCAATAGTCTCATCCAGGGCTTTTTTGTTATCAGCGGTGGTAAGATCTCCGTGAAAAAGAAAATATTTTCCTTTTTTATCCAATTGTTTTACCCGTTGATTCCCGTGGAAAATGTGGATCAGCTTTGCATTTCCCGAATAGGTCTGTACTTCATTGTATTCCTTTTCAGAAAGGCAGAATACGGATTTAAACCGTTTTAAAAGCTTTTTCTGATAGCCGGTATATTTTAAAGATTCAATTCTGTAGATGATCTTTTTGAAGGCATTTTTTTCTGAGGAAGAAAGACCTTTGTAATATTCAGTTTCATTATTATGATAACGGAGATATAAGGGCTGTTGGCTGCTTTTCAGATGCTGAATTACTGCTGTTGTTTGCAACCCTTCAAATAATATAGGAGCAGGAATGTTTTCCAGATTTTTAAGAAGCTGTTCAGAATTTCTTATGGCTGCAGCGAAAGGGGTACCTGAAAAATAGAGCAGCGGATTCTTTTTCTTTTGATAAAAAAATACATTTTCCGTAATCTCTCTGATTTCCCTGTCAGTCACCTCAGGAATCCGGTCTGTAAAACAGTGGAGATGGATTTTTATTCCCTGTTCAGATAAAGCCTTGATCTTATAATACACATCAATGATCCCACCATAAGATGGCGGATAAGGATAATTGAATGATATGAGATGAAGTTCCTTCAATAAATGGTTAAATGGAATGAACGCAAAGGTAAATAATATAAAGGAAAGTACTTATGGGCCCATAATAAATAAAAAAAATCTCCCTTAAAAAAGAGAGATTTTTTGTGGGTCCTGAGGGATTCGAACCCCCGACCCTCTGGGTGTAAACCAGATGCTCTGAACCAACTGAGCTAAGAACCCGAATTTTTTTGAAAGGTTTCGTTTCCTTTTCTGTGGGTCCTGAGGGATTCGAACCCCCGACCCTCTGGGTGTAAACCAGATGCTCTGAACCAACTGAGCTAAGAACCCTCTAGACTTTGTTATTGTTTCCTCGTTTAGAGTGGTGCAAATATACAACTTATTCTTTAATCTCCAAATTTTTTTCTAAAAAATCTCCCACTACAAAGTTACTTCCGCCGATAAAAATCATTTCTTCATTTGTACATCGTTCTTTTGCAGACAGATACGCTTCCTGTACAGAATTAAAAATTTTATAAAAAATTTTCGCCTCCCGAAGCAGGTTTTCGTAATCTTCAGGATGTCTTCCCCTGTTGATGGATGGTTTGGCAAAATAGAACTCAGAATTTTCAGGAAGTAAAGCCATCACTTCATCTATTTTTTTATCATTCACAAACCCCAAAATCACATGCTTATGCCTGTCAATTGAATTTAATTGTGAAAAAACATACTCCAGACCTGCCTGATTGTGGCCCGTATCACAAATCGTAAGCGGATTTTTTGAAAACTCAAACCAGCGGCCGATGAATCCTGTATTCTGATGCACCTGCAATAATCCCTGCTCAAGATCCTTATCCGAGATCTTCACCTGTAATTTTCTTAACTCTTCCACGATTCCCAGAACGACACGGATGTTTTTCTGCTGATAATTTCCCTTGAGATCAGACGTAAGATTAGTATTGAGGATAGAGGCATCTGTAAAAGGAGCGTTTTCAAGAGAAGCTTTCTCTCTGATAATGTTTTTAACCGTTTCATTTTCATCGCCGGAAATGATCGGAATCCTATTTTTAATAATTCCGGCCTTCTCAAAAGCAATTTCTTCTATAGTATCTCCTAAAATATTCTGATGGTCTAACTGAACATTGGTAATCGCCGAAACAAGCGGCTTAATGATATTGGTAGAATCCAGTCTGCCGCCCAATCCCACTTCAATAATGGCAAAATCTACCTGCTGCTGATAAAAATATTCAAAAGCCATAATGGTAGTGAACTCAAAAAATGAAGGACGGATGTCTTCCGGTATATTTTTAAGCCTTTGAATAAAATCAAAGACAAATTCTTTGCTGCAGTTTTTCCCGTTGATTTTGATCCGTTCTGTAAAGTCGATGAGGTGGGGGGAGTTGTAAAGACCTACTTTATAGCCTGCTTCCTGAAGAACCGAAGCGAGCATATTGCTTGAAGAACCTTTTCCGTTGGTACCGCCGATATGGATGCATTGTATCTTGTCCTGAGGGTTTCCAAAGTAAGCACAAAGCTTCGTAATGTTATCCAGACCGGGTTTATATGCCTTTTGCCCATCTATCTGATAGTTCGGCATCTGTACGAAAAGCCAGTCGATCGCTTCCTGATATTGTTCATTTGTCATGGTGCAAAATTCCCAAAAGTTTTTTTAAAATAAAATATAATTTTTCAATCTGTAACTTTTTTATATTTAATTCGTCTAATATTGAAAAATCTTAATATGAAATCGTTGTGGTTTGTAAGCACAAATCTTTACGAAAATAAAGCGATTCTATATAACCAATAAAACAAATAAACATTTACATATGAAAAAAGTTTGGATCATCGTTTTTGGATTAAGTTATCTGGGGGTAAGTGCCCAGAAGAAATGGTCCTTAAAAGAATGTGTAAGCTATGCAGTGGAGCATAATCTTCAGGTTATCCAAAATCAATATACCAAACAGAGCCAGGAATATAATCTTAAAATGGCCAAAAAAGAATATCTTCCCTCTGTATCAGGTAATATGACCAATGGTGTAAGCTTCGGGCAGGCATCGTTAGGTACGGGGAGTATCCGTAATGACAGGTTTAATAATTCTGTGAGCATTATGGCCGATATGATGATCTACAATAACGGGAGAATCGAAAAGACTGTGAGAAAGGCCCAGTTTGATGTAGAAGCAAGCCAATATGATATTGAAACCATTAAAAATGATATCTCTCTACAGATCGCCCAGCAATATCTGACTGCGCTGCTGAACAAAGAGATTGTAAAAATTTCCCAGAGTGCGGTAGAAAATGCCAAAAAACAAGCTGACAGAGCTAAAATAACAACCCAGGTAGGAACAACTGCCCAAACGGTTCTTGCAGAAGCAGAAGCAGCTTTGGCCAGAGAAAAACAAAATCTTAAAACTGCAGAAGTAAATGTGGGCAGAGCATTATTTGCCATTGCTCAGCTTTTACAGCTTACTGATTATAAGGATTTTGATGTAGAAGACGTAAATGTTCCGGAAACACTTGACTCACAACTGACTACAGCGGATGAGGTGCTTAAAACGGCCTATGAGATACAGCCGCAGATCAAAGCTGCAGAAAGCAGAATAAGAGCCGCAGAAGCTCAGACTGAAGTTAATAAAACATCTTTCTGGCCGTCACTGAGTGCCAGTGCAGGACTTTCAACTTTCTATAATAACCTGTTGAATAACAGTAATCTGGGTGGACAGCAAAATTCTTTTTTCCAGCAATATGATGATAACTTCGGTCAAAATGTAGGTTTATCACTCAGAATTCCTATTTTTAATAAAGGAATTACAAAACTGCAGGTTGAGCAATCCAGACTGAATGAGAGTGTGGCTAAAAATACACTTGAACAACAGAAACAAACCGTAAGACAGAATGTACAGAAGGCACAGTTTGATGCTGATGCCAATTATGAAAATTACCTGGCAGCCGTAGAAGCAGAGAAAAGCTCCAAGCTGGCGCTTGACTTTGCAGACAAAAGCTACGCTGCAGGAAGAACGACGATTTATGACGTTAATGTAGCAAGAAATAATTATGCAAATGCACAGGGATCAGTAGCGCAGGCGAAATATAATTATCTTTTCAGCCTTAAACTGTTGAATTTCTATGCGGGAATTCCACTAAGTTTGTAAAATGTCTATCCAATCATTAGAAAAATACTTACCACAAAACACACTCAAATACTTAAGAATATGGTTCTCAGAATACTATATTCACATTAAAGTTACACGAAACAGAAATTCCAAGCTGGGAGATTACAGAAAGCTTCCGGATAATTCCCATGAGATTACAGTCAATTCCACATTGACTCCGCAGCTTTTTTTCTTTGTACTGACCCATGAGCTGGCACACCTGATTGCCTTTGAAAAATACGGACGGAGAATCTCTCCTCATGGCAATGAATGGAAAGAGACCTTCAGAAATATGCTTTTGGAAAGTCTTGAAGTATATGATGAAGACCTGAAGCCTATCATCATAAGATTTTCAAAATCCCCTAAGGCCAATTTTATGGCAAGCCCTGATCTGGTAAGGTATTTTCATACTGAAAAACAGGATGATAGTCTCCAGTTTATCGAGGAACTTCAGAAAGGGGAATTCTTTATATACCGCAACGAAAAGTATTTATTCGAAGGTCTGGTTAAAAAAAACTATCTTTGTCAGAACCTGGCTACCGGAAGGAAGTATTCTTTCAAGCCTTTGGCCAGGGTAGAAAAATGTAGCTAATAATGTTAAAATCAGATAGATACTGTGTTATAATGGCAGGAGGGATCGGAAGCCGGTTCTGGCCGATGAGTACGCAGAAATTTCCAAAACAGTTTCAGGATATTTTAGGAACCGGACGCACCATGATTCAGCAGACCTATGACCGGATCAGTAAGGTAATTCCTAAAGAGCACATATTCGTGATTACGAATAAAGAGTACGTCGCACTTTCCCATCAGCAGCTTCCTGAAGTTCCTGAAGAAAATATTGTGGGCGAGCCTCTTATGAAAAATACAGCAGCCTGTAACCTGTATATGGCCAACAAAATTGCTGAAATTAACCCGGATGCAACCATGATTGTACTTCCGGCAGATCACCTGATCCTAAAAGAGGATGTGTTTTTGGAAAAAGTGGAGCTTGCCTTTGACGTGGCTGCAAATCACGATTACCTGGTAACATTGGGCATTACCCCTACAAGACCTGATACCGGCTACGGATACATTCAGTTTGTGGAGAAAAAGGGATCGGAATATTTTAAAGTAAAAACATTTACGGAAAAACCTATCCTTGAAATTGCTCAAAGCTTTTTGGAAAGTGGGGATTTCCTTTGGAATGCAGGAATATTTGTATGGAATGTAAAAAGCATTCACCATGCCTTTGAGATGTATCTTCCTGAAATGATGCAGCATTTTATGGCTTGTGAATATAATTCCGAGAAGGAAAATAACTGCATAGAACTGATTTATCCTAAAGTTCAGAAAATTTCTATCGATAACGGGATATTGGAAAAGGCAAAAAATGTATACGTAATCCCTTCAGATTTAGGGTGGAGCGACCTTGGAACCTGGACCTCCGTTTATGAAAATACGGAAAAGGACGAAAACGGAAATGCTGTAAAGCTGAAACACTTACTGGCCTACAACTCGAAAGGAAATATTATTCGTTTAAAAAACAATAACAAGGCCGTGATCATCGACGGGCTTGATAATTATATCGTAGTAGATACAGACAAAGCTCTTCTGATCTGCCCGCGTGATAATGACCAGCTGATTAAGGATTATGTTCTTGATTTAAAGAATTTTAAAAAGGGCGATAAGTTTATGTAATATTTGGTATATTTTCTGCTGATTTTTAAGTTATGATAAAAGCCGCAACCCGATTTCTTATTTTTGTATGCTTACTTTCAGGTGTTTTGGGATATTCCCAGAACAAAAAGAAGTTTTCAAGTATTCCCAATATGCTGCAGCAGATTGATCCTGATGATAAAGTGGGCTCATGGGTATTGGTATACAGCAATTATGGAAAAGGAGAGGAGATCAAAACTTCAGGTAAGCTGGATTATGTTCCTCAGTTCTCAGGTTTTAACCTGTTTCCCAGTGAAGACAGTTTTTATTACATCGCCTATTCTGAAGGAGGTAAAACCGGTTATGTGCTGGATACGGAAGCATTAAAAAGGTTTGTAGGAAGAATAGATAATGCCCAGGAAGCGGCTATAGTGCTGGCCTCAGAGGGATATGTCGTAGATGAAGAGTTCAAAGATCTGGCAGGCAATTATCATGAGGATGCATCAAATTATTATCTTGATTTAGGAAAGGTGACCTCCAAGGAGTGTCCTTACCAAAAGACCCATTATACACTGACTGTGAATAAAGCAACCGGTTTAATTACCCAAAGGAAGGATAACGGAACCTATATTGAGCTTTATAATAAAAAATGTGCTAATAACCCGAGACTTTTAAAGATCGAAAAAAAGGAAGAACCCAAGAAAGATGAGCCTAAAAAAACATCCAAGCGCAGATAATACCTATGAGACCGAACGATTACTCCTTCGTCCGATGTCTCCCCGTGAAGACAGAGATTTTGTTTTTGAACTCTATAACAGACCAAAGTTTCTTCAATATATAGGCAATCGGAATGTGAATTCCATTGAAGATGCTGAAAACTATATCCTGAACAGGTTTGTTCCACAGATAGAAAAACTGGGATTCGGGAACTATCTTCTGGTGACCAAAGAAGGGAACAAAAAAATAGGCGCTGTAGGAATATTTCAGAGAGAAGGGCTTGAAATCCTGGATATCGGATATTCTTTACTGGAAGAATTTGAAGGGAAAGGGTATGCTTTTGAGGCCGCTCAAAAGGTGAAATCCATTGCACTGGATGATTTTGGATTATCAAAAATATCTGCGATCATTTCGAAAGACAATATTTCCTCCCAGAAGCTGATCGAGAAATTAGGATTAAAATTTCAGAAATTTGTTACACTTCCCGGTGAAAACGAAGAACTCAATTATTACGAAACAGAATAAATAATAAAATACCCACCAATAAATCGCCTGTATTGGTTTTATTGGTGGGTATCCTGATATCTGTACTTAAAAAAATTACCCTTCCAGAATTTGCTCAGCAGCCGTTTTAGACGTTACTTTTTCAATAACCCTGGTGCAAACCCCGTTTTCATCAAAAATAAAGGTCGTTCTTACAATTCCCATATAGGTCTTTCCAAACGTTTTTTTCTCCTGCCAAACCCCGAATTTTTCGATGATATCTCTGTTTTCATCAGCAATAAGATCATAAGGGAATGCAAATTTGCTGTGGAAATTTTTCTGTTTCTTTACGGTATCTCCGCTTATTCCCAATAGTTGAAATCCTGCTTTTTCAAGCTTTGAATAATTATCGCTCAGGTTGCAGGCTTCCACGGTACAGGTGGGTGTATTCGCTTGCGGATAGAAGAAAACGACCAGCTTTTTTCCGATTAATTTTGATGAGCTTACGGTTTCTCCGTCTTGATTGATTCCTTCAAATTCAGGTAATTTGTCTCCAACTTTCAGCATAATAATTTAATTTTGTTCAAATTTAAGGGTAAAATGACAAAAAAGCAAAGAGCCGAACTGGTTCAGAGAGAACTGGATAAATTATATCCTACAACGCCTATTCCGTTAGATCATACCGATCCGTATACCTTAATGGTTGCTGTAGCGCTTTCTGCACAGACCACAGATAAAAAGGTAAATCAGGTAACTCCTGACCTTTTTGCTGTAGCAGGAACTCCCCAAAGAATGGCAAAACTGGAGGAATTTGAAATCAAAGAACTGATCAAAGAAATAGGATTATCCAATACAAAGGCTAAAAACCTGAAAAAAATGGCCGAACTCTTACTTGAAAGGCATAATGGTGTTGTTCCCCAAACTTATGAAGAATTGGAAGCACTTCCGGGGGTAGGACACAAAACAGCTTCGGTGGTCATGAGTCAGGGATTCGGTTTTCCTGCTTTTCCGGTAGATACCCATATTCATCGTCTGATGACGCAATGGAAGCTCACTTCAGGGAAAAATGTAGTGGAAACAGAACGTGATGCCAAAAAGCTCTTCCCTGAAGAAGTCTGGAACAAACTTCACCTTCAGATCATTTTCTACGGAAGGGAGTATTCCCCAGCAAGGGGAAAAGGAGAGAAAGACTTCATCACCAAAATGATGTTTGAAAAATAGTACTTATATCTTAACGCTGCGATCGCAAAGATCTAATGTTTAAAACCGTTCACAAGGATATCTGGCTCAGAAATAACGTTCTTAGCTGAGTGAAACGCCGTTGAGAACTTAAAATAAATGCAAAGGGTTTTTGTGGCCGCTGCGTTAGATTAAGAGATGTAAAACTAAATATCAAGCAGCCTTCTGTGGTAATTAATCTGTCCCAAATGATAGTCCAGATGGGTAACCAGATGAATAAGGAAATAATCTGTCGTCATTTTATCTTCAAAGACAACAAGCGGATATTCCTTTTTGAGATCCTCATCAGATAATTGGGAAAGCGTTGAATCTATCATTGCTGCAGTGGCTTCAATTTTTTCGGTAAGCTCAGCCTGCGGTATATCTTTTAATGAAAATTCAAGCTCACGATGCCTTATATAGCCTGTATTTCCTAATTGTGCCCCAATAAAATGATTGAGGTTTCCTATTAAGTGAAGGCATAGATTTCCTGCGGAATTGGAAATGTTTTTATCAGTCTTCCAGATATTTTCTTCCTTTTGATAGGCTTCTATTTCCGTTTTTAATTTGTTGAGATCTCTCTTGTAAAGAGATTGTAAGCTTTCCGTGATCATATTGGTTTTATTGTATTATAGTTTTAAAGTATCCTTTGAAGTCTTTATGAACGAGGCTGTCGATTTCACATTGATAATTAATGAATCCGTAAATACTGTCGTTTTTTTGGAAATGAGACTGATTAAGAACCAGTTTTTGACGTAAAATATTAGTTTTTATAAATTTCACTTCATTGTTTAAAGCTTTGGGATTAATATCTTTAATCCGGAAATGATCACCAAACACCTGCACAAGAACTCCGTTTCCAAAATATCCGTTGTTGTTATTCAGCCAGATTTCTAATGTATCATTCTTATAAATGGCTTTACATTTATAATTATCAAAAGGGATGATCCGACGTGCATGATTGGCATCAGAAAAGCTGGCGGTCTGAATGATAAAAGCTGTTCTGGTTGGGCTTTCAATCACCTCACTGTTGAATAGTTTCAGCTCCGGATATTTTGAAAGAAGTTGGATCGTATCATTGGAAGACAGGTTTTTGTCAACAGTAAATTTGTCAAAATAAGCTTCCTTGCGACAACTGAAAGTGGTCAACAAAAGAATGATAAAAAATAAAAATAGTCTCATAAAATGAAACTATTTCTGTTTTTTTGCCCAAAGCTCCATCTTTCTGTTCAGAACATCCAGAGGAAGACATCCCTGGCTTAGAACTTCATCGTGGAAACTTGCCAGATTGAATTTGTTTCCAAGCTCTTTCTGATATTTTTCTCTCAGCTCACGGATCCTTAAAGATCCTATTTTGTAACCCAAAGCCTGACCGGGCATCGCCATATATCTTTCCACTTCAGCTACTGCCGATCCTTCATCATAAGAAATATTGCTTAGGAAATATTTAATAGCCTCTTCTCTTGACATTTTTCCGGTGTGAAGACCTGTGTCGATTACCAATCTTACCGCTCTCAGCATCTGATCACTCAGATATCCCATTTTCTGATAAGGATCTGTATATAACCCGAATTCAGGCCCCAGAGTTTCACAATAATGAGCCCATCCTTCACCATACGCCCCAAACCATCCGAATCTCATAAACTTCGGAAGCTTCGTATTTTCCTGTTGAAGAGAAACCTGATAGTGGTGACCCGGTATGGCCTCATGAAGGAAAAGAGACTCCATTCCTGATGTAACATTGAATTTCGTAGGATCAGGAAGCGGAACATAAAATATTCCCGGTCTTTTTCCATCCGGGGTTCCCGGCATATATTCGGCGCTGGCACTTGCTTCTCTGAACTTCTCCGTCTGTCTGATCTCAAACTTTGTTTTAGGAGTCACATTGAACATGGTTTTCAGCTTAGGGGTAATTTTGGTCAGGATACCATTGAATCCTGCCAGAACATCCTTAGCACTCTTATAGGTCATTGCCTTAGGATCTGTTTTCACATAAGTGATAAACTCTTCCAGGGTTCCGGAGAATCCTACCTGCTGTTTTACCTTTTCCATTTCTGCACGAAGCATCGCAACCTGCTGCTGACCGATCTTATTGATCTCATCAGGTGATTTCTTGGTGGTGGTCCAGCTTTTCACATAATAGCTGTAAATTTCATTCCCGTTAGGCAGGCTGTTGTAGCCATCCGTATCTCTGGCTTTGGGCAGGTATTCTTTTTCTAAAAAGGCACCCATTTTGGTATAAGCCGGAATGATTTTTTTTGTAATGGCATCTTTATAAAGTGCTGTAAATTTATCTTTCTGGGCCTGTGTGAAGTTTTTAGGAAAGTTTTTTACTGGTCCGTAAAAAATATTTTTTTCCATATCAGTGGTGGTGATCTCCTCGGCTTTCATTTGAGGGATCATTTTCACAACCAGCTTTTTAGGAAGAACCATTTTATTATTGATGCCTTCACGGAAGTTTTCTGTGGCTGCATTCATCCATTCCGGGAATTTTTCCATTCTTTTCAGCCAGTCGCTGTAATCCTTTTCTGTTTTAAAAGGCTGGTTTCCCTGTCCGCTTCCATACAGGGGAAAAGTCAGAGGAAGACCTCCGAACTGTGTAAAAGGAATATATTCCGGATGATAGGCATAAGCTTCAATTTTATCTTTTAAAGAATAATCCAATACATCATACACCACTTTATCTTCATCGGGAAGGCTTTTATAATCTACCTGTTCCAGCTGCTTCTGTACCGAACTGTAGAATGCAATTTCTCCGGAGATAAAATCTTTATCAATATTGATGGAAAGCTGGTCATTGTACCTTGTATCTCCCTGTGCTGTAGCATCTAAAGGGTAAAGCTTAAGGTACTGCTCATAATACCTGGATGCTATAGAATCCAGATTGCTTGGAGTGACTTTCGTGAGGGGTGAATCTGACTTTTTGCACGAAGCAAGCCCGATCATCAATCCTAATCCCAGGATACCTTTTGATAAAATATTTTTCATTGGCAGAAACTTTATGAAACAAAAGTAAGTATTATTGGGAGATTCCTGCCCATAGTCCCTGTTGATTTTAAAAAATAATTTTCAAAATCCTTTTCACATTAAATCAATTTTTTATCTTTGTCTAAAACGTTTAACAATCATATTATTACAGTTCTTTTTTAAGGAAAAATGAAAGGGATTTTAAAAATTTACCATCCGGACGAAACGCTAAAATACAATATCAGAAATACTTATTGTAAAGCAGTTTACAGCAACCAGCAACACTTTTTAGAGGTTGAAATTATCACGGATGACAGTTTGGATCACGTAGATGATGATTCATTACAGTACAACTTTCCGCAGCTGTCACTGGAAGTATTCGATTTTCCTATCGAATCTACGGAGATAGAGGGAAAAACTATCAAAATCAATGATTCTGACGAAGAAACCTATACAGAAGTAGATCTTTTTGATGATGAAGAAGCCTACATCTATGATAACGAGCTTCTTTTTGAGAAAAACGAAGAAGGTGAGCTTCAGGTCATCTGGAAGGGAACCATTGATGATTTCTACACAGGGTCAGATACTCCGCTTCCTTTTAGATTAAAATGCGAATTCAAACAGGATGATATAGAGGTAGACGAAGATTAATAAAGTCTCCCATCCTTTTTTTATACCCAATTTCTTTTCAAAATTTCTTTTGGAAAGAAATTTGTTGTTTAGTAAGATGATAACAAAATTTAAGTTGTTTTTAAGCAATTTTTAAGATATCAATTCATAATATTCCACTACATTTGTCGTTGAAACTTTAATAAAATTCACATTTAATGCTGTTAACGGAACTTTCTCAGATTTTATTTGCACAAATTGCCACACCTGCAGTTGCTACAGACAATTTAGAATTTTCATTTTGGAAGATCATGTTCCACGGAGGAGCTTTCGCTAAAATAGTGATGGTGACCGTATTGCTGTTGGGCGTATTTTCTTTATACCTGTTTTTTGAAAGATTTTTCTTCATCAAACGGCTGGCTTCCAAGACAGATTCCAACTTTATGAATAATATTGAAGATTTCATTAAAGCAGGAAAGATCGAGGCGGCAACAGATTACTGCAAGACGCAGAACTCTCCGGAAGGAAGAATTTTAGAAAAAGGGATCTCAAGACTGGGGCGTCCTGTTTCTGACATTGTAAGTGCAATGGAAGCTCAGGCTCAGGTAGAAGTCGCCAATATGGAGAAAAACCTGAACCTTCTGGCTGTAGTGCCAAGTATTGCACCGATGCTGGGGCTTTTAGGTACGGTAATCGGGATGATCATCGCTTTCTTCAACCTATCACATGCTACAGGATCATTCTCTCCGAAAACCCTTTCGGAAGGTATTTATACAGCTTTAGGACAGACAGCGGTAGGTCTGGCAGTTGCCATTCCGGCTAATTTCTGTTACAACATCCTTTTGACGAGGATTGATAAGTTTGTACTGAAGGCTCAGAATATGTCAGGAGAATTTTTAGACCTTATCAACAAACCTTTATAAATTCTTAAGATGAAAATTCAGAGAAGAAATAAAGCGAATCCGGAATTCAGTTTAGCAGCGATGACAGACGTTATCCTGTTGATGCTGATCTTCTTTATGATCACTTCTTCGGCGGCCAATCAGAGCGCCATTGATGTGAATCTGCCGAAAGCCGGAGCGGTTGACGACAATATACCCAATCCTTTGACAGTAAGTATCAAGCCGGATGGCTCATTCTTTGTAGATGATAATCCTGCCAATAAAGGAGAACTGGAACAGATCATTGTGGATAAATTAGCCAATCAGACCAATAAATCCTTCACAATCAGGGCCGACGAAAATACATTGCATAAAGATGTGGTTTTTGTCATGGAAATTGCTGAAAAACACAAGTTTAACATTGCCATTGCAACCGTTAAAGATAAATAATAGATCCGGATTTCCGGAAGAATCAGTATTGTAAAGATGAGAAGCTATACAGCAAACAGAAACGAAGAAAATAAAGACAGGATAAAAAGTGCTCTGCTTTCTATTCTGATCTGGGCTGCCATTCTGCTTTTTGTTTTTTTATATAAATTAAAACCTGAACTGGATAAGGATCCTGAAGTTGTGACTACCATGCTTGTCAATTTCGGGGACAACAGAAACGGAAAGGGAATTGAAGAACCTGCAGAACAGCCGGGAAGTCTGGCCGCTGCTACAGAAGAAGTTACTCCTGAACCGGCTGAAACACCTGTACCGGAAACAAAAACCGTAGTAAAACCTGAGCCTGCACCGGAACCGAAGAAAACAGAAGTGAAGGAAAAGGTCATCACAGGCAATAATTCAAAAAATACGGCTGCTAAAAAAGAGGAATCTAAAAAAGCAGAGAAAAAAGAAACAACCAGTACGAGCGCCTCAAAAAATACTAAAAAATCAGGTGCCGCCACCGCCAATGCAAAAACCGGAAATGGCGACGGAAAAGGAAATGCAGCCATTGGAAACCTGATCAGAGGAAGAGGAACCAAGGCCGGAAGCCAGGGAACAGGTGAAGGTATCGGAAATGCAGGAGATCCTTTAGGAGGAGACGGAAACGGAGACAGCAAAGTAGGAATCGACAGAAAACTGGTGGGATACATCCCGGGGACTATGGGCAGAGGAGGAGCACAGCCTTCACACAGCTGCAGTGCCAGCGGATCTATTACCATTGCCTACACGGTAGATAAAGCAGGAAATGTGGTTTCTGCCAGAAGAGCAGGAGGTATTTCAGATCCTTGTGTAGCCTCTACATCCGTTGCATGGGTGAAAAAATATGTAAAGGCGGAAAAAGCCAGTACATCATCTACAGGAACTTATAAGATCACATTCTAATTAATTTCGAAAAAGGTCAAAGTCCGGCAGTAAGCTGGAAGAAAGAGGGCAGGCGTTATTTATAAACACCTCTCGAAACAGCCTTGAACTCATATAAAAAAGCACTTTATTCAAGTGCTTTTTTTAATTCGTTGATTCTGTTGATCACCGGAAGTGCAAAAATTCCGCTGGTCTGAAGATACAGCTCATAGAACGTTTTTGCTTTATCCTGAAAATCTTTGTTCTGGCCTTCTCTGCTTTTAAAATAGAAAAGATTCCCAAGCATCTCATAATAATCTTTGCGGTCTCTTTCCTGTCTTTCATTGACAAGGGCAATCATTTCTTCTTTGGTCATGGAAGATACCTCCGTGAAATTCATTTTGAAAATATCTCTCATCAGCGTATCAAAATCCAGTTCTTTCTGCATTAAGCTTTCTTCAGGTTTGTCAAGGATCAGTTTTTCCAATGCCTGAGACAGCTGACGGATGAGTCTTAGGGTAAATTCTTTATCTGTAATCATAATGGGTAATTTTGTTGCTAGTTGCTAGTTGCTAGTTGCTAGTTGCTAGTTGCTAGTTGCTAGTTGCTAGTTGCTGGTGGTTGGGTTATGTACGCCAATTTAGCTGGACGTATTTTATAAAATTATTTATTTTTCCTCCTAAGAGTTTATATTCTTCCGATTTCTCTTTAAACTCTGAACTTAATTCGGGATAAAGTCTTGTGATTTTTGATAGATGACATACGGTTTCATCACAACTTGCCTGAGAATACGTCAGGAATCTGATAAAGTCTCCTCTGTAATTATTTCTTCCATAACCTTCCGCAATATTTGTGACAACAGAGTCTGCAGATCGTCTCAATTGGCTACCTAACTCATATAGTTCATACTTTGGCAGTTGGAGCGATAACTTATGGGTTTCAATAAACAGCTCAAAAGCAATATTATAAATATCAAGTTTTTCGTAGCTCATCAATCCATTTTTAATGGTAAAAACTAGCAATGATCTAACCTGTAACTTTTCATTATGCGAAAAATAAATATGCCAGAGCAATGGATGTAATAATCCCCACCAGATCGGCCAGAAGCATAGCAATTACCGTATATCTTGTATTCTTTACAGCTACGGCACCAAAGTATACCGCAATCACATAAAACGTCGTATCTGAGCTTCCCTGAAGTACGGCTGCCAGTTTACCCTGAAAGCTGTCTGCCCCGAAGGTTGCCATGGTATCCACCATCATTCCTCTGGCGCCGGAACCTGATAAAGGTTTGATCAGTGCTGTCGGAAGTCCGTCAACGAATCTTGGATCAAGGCTTGCGGCATTGGCTATCCATTTCATGCCGTCAATGATCACGTCAAAGACCCCGGAAGTTCTCAGCAGGGAAATAGCGATCAGCATTCCTACCAGGTAAGGAATAATCTTGACACAGGTAGTGAATCCTTCTTTTGCCCCTTCAATAAAGGCATCAAAAACGTTGATCTTTTTATAGACGGCTCCAAGTACAATAGCGAGGAAAATAAAGAGAATAAGACCGTTACTTAATACCTTACTGAAATCATCAAGTTCATCTTTGCTCAATTGCACCAGGTAGACTACCAATAATGCTATAATAGCTGAAATTCCGCCCACATAAGCAATCACTACGGGGCGAAGCAGGTTGATCTTCTGGTATAAAGACACAATAATCATTGCCGCCAGAGTAGCTGCAAAAGTAGCAATCATACATGGCAGGAAGATATCGGTAGGTGTTTTGGAACCCATCGAAGCCCTGATCGCAATAATCGATACGGGAATCAAAGTCATTCCTCCTGCATGAAGACACAGAAACATAATCTGCGAATTGCTGGCCGTATCTTTATTGGGGTTTAGGGTCTGTAAACTTTCCATAGCTTTTAAACCGAAGGGAGTGGCTGCATTATCCAGACCAAGGAGATTGGCACTGAAATTCATCAGCATATGCCCGAATGCCGGATGGTTTTTGGGAATATCAGGAAATAATTTTGAGAAAAAAGGCTGTATAAAACGGCTTAAAAGGTTGATTCCACCTGCTTTTTCTGCAATACTCATGAATCCCATAAACAGGGTCATGATCCCGATAAGTCCAAGACAGATCTTTACGGCTGTTTCTGAGGTTCCGATCACTCCATCGGCCTCCTGAACACGGTAAACCTGTACATTCTGCTTTAAAGAATCTGTTTTATAGTGAATTCTGCCCTCGGCAAAATCATTGTTTTTCATCAGGCTGTCCTTTACAACGGGAGACAGGGTATTCATGGGATGAGAGACAATCTTCACTGTATCACCCCCTTTTCCTACCACCATATCATTGAAAATGGTTTTGTAGTGGGTTGATGAGATGTATTTTATACTGGCAATGGTAATGGCAATGATAATGAAAGCCGACCAAATTCTGCTGAGAACCATCTGATTGATTTAATTGTTTAAACTTATCAAAAATACTTTAAACCACAAAAATAACTAAAGTCTTTTGTTATTCTGGTGCTAAAGAGAACTAATGATGGCTTCTAATCTTTTGTTAACGCAATGTACGCAAAGATTTTTAATGATGATGTTTGATTTTTTCGTTCGCAAAGGCGTTAGCACTAAGCAAAGAGAATTTAAGTTAGAGTACCTTGCTGAATGAAATGCCCTTGCGAACAAAAAATACACATTAAGTTTTTAGATTTTCCTTGCGCTCTCTGGCGTTTAAAACTAAAATGATTTACTCTTCCAGGTAAACAAGATGCCCTTCAAAATCATCATCCAGATTTTTCAGAACTTTAGCATCAGCCATTTTTTTGACTAATCCGTCTACAAAAAAGCTTTTTTCGAAGAACTGGCGGTGAATTCCGGGTAATAATTCCATAAAATAATCCATCCCGAACTGATTGTTGTGAAGATCCATTTTGGTCTCCAAAGGTTTGTTGGGAAACAGTTCTTCATGCATATCTGTCATTCTTTTGCAGAAATCCAATGCTTTTTTAGGGGAAGAAACTTTACAGCAGTACATCATGATGAAGCAGCACCACAAAGCGTGTCTGAAAGCGTTTCCTATACCGTTGTTGGATGCGGTTTCCGGAAATTTTGCCTGTGCTATGGTAAAAGCTTTTACTGTGGCGTGAAAGCTCAATAATGCGAAAAGAGGATGGGGGAGGATCAATGATAAAAGACGCATGATCTTTTTAAAACTCATACTCCGGATGGTATCGAAAAATATCTTAAAAGTCCTCATAAATAAAAATCTCTCCCTAATTAGAGAGAGACAGTATTGTTTTTGTTACAGATACTATGCTTTTACCGCTAATAAATTAACCGTTTTGGCAACAGTATCCTGAATTTCTGTTCTTTTTACGATGAAATCTACAAATCCTTTTTCCTGTAAGAATTCTGAGGTCTGGAAACCTTCCGGTAAATCTCTACCGATGGTCTCACGGATTACTCTTGGCCCTGCAAACCCGATAAGAGCTCCCGGTTCTGCCATGATGATATCAGCCGTCATAGCAAAAGAAGCTGTGATTCCACCGAATGTAGGGTCACAAAGGTAAGCGATGTATAAAAGACCCGCTTCTGAAAGCTGAGCCAATTTCGCCTGTACCTTAGCCAGCTGCATCAAAGAATAAGTAGCCTCCTGCATTCTTGCCCCTCCGGACTGACAGATGATCATATACGGAAGCTTGTGTGCGATACAGTAATCTATTGCTCTTCTGATCTTTTCACCCATTACGGAACCTAAAGATCCTCCGATGAAAGCAAAGTCCATACAGGAAACTACCATTTCGGTTCCTTTTACGGTTCCTACGGCATTTCTGATGGAATCCGTAAGCTTGGTTTTAGCTTTTACTTCCTTCAGACGGTCTTTGTAAGGCTTTGTATCTTTAAAGTTTAAGATATCAATACTTTCTACATTGGCATCCAGTTCGGTGAATTTACCGCCGTCAAAAAGGATGTCAAAAAATTCCGCACTTCCTATTCTTACATGAAATCCGTCTTCAGGAGAAACATAATTATTTCTCTTTAGTTCATCATGTTCCACAACTTTTCCTGATGGAGTCTGATGCCATAGGCCCTTGGGAACGTCCTTTTTTTCATCAGTAGAGGTGGTAATGTTTTTTGCTTTTCTTTTAAACCAGTCGAATGCCATTTTTAAATTGTATTAATGTATAAATGTAAAATGTATCAATGTAAATGCATTCCTTACGGATCCTTTTTACATTGATACAAATGTACAGTCTTATTTTAAAGTATTTACGTTATTTAAATCTTCAAATGCTTTTACCAATCTTGCAGAGAAAGTTTCCTCACCTTTTCTTACCCAAACTCTCGGGTCATAGAATTTCTTGTTAGGTTTTTCTTCTCCTTCAGGGTTTCCGATTTGAGCTCTTAAATAATCAATATTGTTTACCATATAATCTCTAACGCCTTCTGTATAAGCAAACTGAAGGTCAGTATCGATATTCATTTTGATCACTCCGTAGTCAATAGCTTCTCTGATCTCTTCTAAAGTAGATCCTGATCCACCGTGGAATACGAAATTAACAGGCTTAGCTGCAGTTCCGAATTTCTCCTGAACATATTTCTGAGAGTTGTCAAGGATTTTTGGGGTAAGAACCACATTTCCAGGTTTGTAAACTCCGTGTACGTTACCGAATGCCGCAGCGATGGTAAAGTTATCAGAAATAGCCTTTAATTTTTCGTAAGTATACGCTACATCTTCAGGCTGAGTATATAGTTTGGAATTATCAACGTCTGAGTTGTCAACACCGTCTTCTTCACCACCTGTTACCCCGATCTCCACTTCAAGAGTCATCTGAAGTTTCGCCATTCTTTCGAAATATTGAGCTGAAATCTCGATGTTTTCTTCCAAAGGCTCTTCAGAAAGGTCCAACATGTGAGAAGAGTAAAGAGATTTTCCTGTCTGTCTGAAGAATTCTTCGTTAGCATCCATTAATCCGTCGATCCACGGAAGTAATTTTTTAGCACAGTGGTCTGTGTGTAAAATTACTGTTGCTCCGTAAGCTTCAGCAAGGGTGTGAATGTGTTTGGCACCTGCGATAGCTCCTAAGATTGCAGACTTTTGTCCGTCATTGCTTAATCCTTTTCCTGCATTGAAAGCAGCACCACCGTTTGAAAACTGAATAATTACAGGAGAATTCAATTTCGCTGCAGTTTCCATCGTAGCGTTTACGTTGCTTGATCCAATTACGTTTACTGCAGGTAGTGCAAATTTATTTTCTTTAGCATACTGAAAGATATCAGTAACTAACTGGCCTGTGGCAACTCCTGCCGGAAAAATTCTGCTCATGTTTTGCTTTTTATTATAAAATTATTAGGTGTTTTAATTTCGTGTAAAGGTAATCATTTTTAAGAAATTACTAATTTCTTTTGTCCCGTCCCCAAAGCAGCTTCTGACGGATGGTTTCGTAAAAGCTCAAACTGTTGGGCTGAACCAGAAGAAGCTGAAATGATGCCTTTCTGATAATGATTTCTTTATCCGTTTCAATATGGATCAGTCTGGAGTCCAGGGAAAGGGAATATTGTGGTACCCGGCTTTCCACCCTGAATTTGATTTCCACTTTATCATTCACTACTAAAGGTCTCACATTCAGGTTGTGAGGGGCAATAGGTGTGATGACAAAATTTTCGTTGTTCGGAGAAATGATGGGTCCGCCACAGCTTAAAGAATAGGCGGTAGATCCTGTGGGTGTCGAAATGATAACCCCATCTCCCCAGAATACGTTCAGAAATTCATCATTGATATAAGAATCTACGGTGATCATGGAAGTGGTTTCTTTCCTGGAAACGGTGACGTCGTTCAGGGCGTAAGGAAAAGCTCCTTCCAGTTCCGGAGATACGACTTCTATGACGGAACGGCGGCTTGTCTTTACATTTCCTTTTAAGATGGAATCCAGCTCTTTGAAAGCTTCCTCCTTCGTAAAGAATGCCAGAAATCCAAGCCTTCCTGTATTCACTCCCACCACCGGAATTTCAAGATCTTCAATGAACGTTAAAGAGTTTACAATGGTTCCGTCCCCACCGAAGGTGAAGAACAGATCTACTTCTTTATCCAGAAGGTCCTGCTTGCAGTTGAAGGTTTCGAAGATCTTTGAAAACTGAAGCGCTTCAGCCATTTCATCATACAGGACGGATTTTACACCTCTGGTTTCAAGTTCAGAGATAAACTTGCTTAAATATAAAAAAGTATCAAGATCCTTTTTCTGTGAATATATGGCTGCCTTCATGTTATATTTCTATGAATTTTTGGAAAAAACCAAATCGGTCTTTAAACAGATCGGTTTTCTCATCAGAATAGTATTTTTCTACAATTCTGTAATCGTACCGGTCAAAAGTAGAGTCTATCGAGGCCAGATTTTCATTGCTGATCTTAATGGTAATGTGGATCACCTCGTCAGACATAAAGCTTATGAACCCTCCGTAAAATTTTGAGTTGTTGCTCTCTATAATATTGGCAATCTCCGTCATGGAGTATTTTCTGGCCGGTGTTTCTATCGTAAGGATAGCGCCTGACTCTGAAAATAAAGGATAGCGGGACAGGTCCTGGAAAATATCTTCGCAGGTAATATACCCCAGATATTTTTCATTCTTGTTGATTACCGGGATCACATTGGAACTGAACGTATAAAACAGACGGATACTGTCCATAATATTGTTGTCTTCCAGAATCGCAAAACGTTCGATCTGATGCTCAAGGTCCTTCAGTGTTCCGCCATCTTCTTCATAAAGAAAGTCTTTGGCAAGCGCTCCATAGAAGTGATGGGATTTTTTGATGAAAATATGGGAATATCCAAAGTCCTCCAACATATTTCTGGCCGATTCTATGGAATCAGACAGGCTAAAACACGGGAAGTCTTTTGAGATATAGTCCTTGATAAACATTGTGCTAATTTATAAAAAATTAAATGAAACTTTTTCTGAAATCACCACTTTTTTTAAACTCAAATAAAAAAAATGGCTCTAAAATTTGTTTGTAAAGAAAAAAAAGGTACCTTTGTCGCCTTTCATTTTTACTTTTTATTAGATTTATTTCAAACTGCACTGTCTACTAAGGACATATGCAGTTTTTTTATTTTAGGGCTTTGGCAAACTCCCACATCACAATTCCTGCACATACACTTACATTCAGAGAATGCTTGGTTCCAAGCTGTGGAATTTCCAGAAATACATCAATATTCGGCAGAACTTCATCACTGATTCCTTCTACCTCATTTCCCAAAATCAGCGCATATTTTTTCGAATGATCAATGGTAAAATCAGTAATCAGCCGGCTGCCGGTAGTCTGCTCAATACCTATAATTTCGTATCCTTTGCTTTTCAGATCTGCGATGGCATTGTTGGTTTCTTCTTCATGAGACCAGTCTACACTTTCCGTAGCGCCCAGTGCTGCTTTGTGTATTTCACGGTGAGGAGGCTGTGGCGTAATCCCGCAGAGGATTATTTTTTCAATCAGAAAAGCATCGGCCGTTCTGAATGCTGCACCCACATTGTGCATACTTCTGATATTATCTAAAATGATGACCAGTGGAATTTTTTCAACCTTCTTAAATGTTTCTACATCTATCCTGTTGAGCTCTTCCAGTTTTAGTTTCTGTACCAATTGTATTATTTTGTTGAGATTAATTTTCCGTCTTTATAGACCTCTGTTTTTTCTATGCTTCCGTCTTCACGGTAATGCACTCTGTTGCCGTTCCATTTATCATTCACGAATTCGGTTTCACGTTGTACCTTTCCGGACGGGTAGAATGCTTTCCATTTTCCGGTGGCAATTCCGTTTTCATACTGTCCTATCTGTTTTACGGATTTTCCGTCTTCATGAAATAGTTTGGTTTCACCATGCAGTTTGGCAAATTTATAATGAGAAATTTCTTCTACTTTTCCGGAAGGGGAATAAAATGTGCCGATAAAGCTGTTGTCATAAATATTCTTCTCACCGTTGGTGTATACTTCCTTGCCGGTCATGGTTCCGTTTTTATCATAGTAGTTCCATTCCTTTACTTTGAAGTCTTTTTTATATTCTCCCTTTGCGTGTAATTTTCCGTTTTCATGATAGAAAACCGCATCACCGTCCCGTTTGCCTTTTTTCCATTCTACAATATTTTTTACCTGTCCGTTATCGAAGAATTCTTTACAGGATCCTTCCTGCAGTCCGTCTTTATATCCGCAGGGTTTCTGCGCCCATACAAGGGCAGATGCTGAAATGAATAGTAGAAGAATGTATTTCATAGCTATTTTTATTTCAAAAATAGTAAAATACTTATATTTGACTCAAAAATATACTATGAAAAAATTATTCATGTTATTGATATTCATGATGGCTTTTGTGTCTTCCAATGCACAGAACACTTACTATCCACAGGCTTTTTTTGATAAAAAACTGGCCAGGGATATGCTTGGATTCGGGAATTCTACCATAGAAGGGGTTGCTTCTACCAAACAGAAAAACAACTGGGGAATCAAACCATTGCTGGGCCAGAAACACTATGCCCCTAAAGGGACCGTTGTTATGCTTTTTCCTGTAACGCCCTATTTTGACGAGTTTTACAACATGAGAAAAAAGTATGAAAATAAAAAAACTACGGTATACATGTCTGAAGAAGCTTTTAAATACAGAGTAGAAGCCTTAACGGATGATCATGGAAGATTTAAGTTTGAAAAATTAAAACCGGGGAAATATTATCTTGAAACCATTGTAAATTTTACTGCCACGGCAAGTTATCAAAAGCAAACAGGAACTTCAGATGCCTATAACGGCTATGGGGCATATCTTTACTCTACTCCCATATACAGTACATTTTTTTATGGCTACGACGCAGCCAACAGGGAAAGTAAATTTGTAGAGATAAAGCAAGACGGCGAATTAAAAGAAATCAACCTTTAAAAGGTTGATTTTTTATTTTCTGATCATAATCTGATGTACGTTTTTCTCAATATTCTGAGCCAGTGTCTCCATGGGGATATCGTTCTCATCATTGTTGAAAGGATCTTCAATTTCTTCGGCAATAAGCTCCAGACTCATCAGCACATAATATACGAAAACCGTAAGCGGAATCATAAAAAGGCCGATCGTGATGACATAGGCAATGGGCAAAGCAAAAACGTAGAGAATGATAAATTTCTTGATAAACGATGAATAGGAATAAGGAATAGGGGTGTTTTTTATTCTTTCACAGCCTCCGCATACATCCAGAAATCCGGAAAGCTGGGTGTCTAAATACAGCATTTCGATTTCTGAGATCTTTCCTTCTTTTTTCAGCATATTCAGTTTATGGTTCAAAAGAATGATCATTTCACTGGGACCGTGGTTTTTCAACGACTTTTCAATTTCGGAATAATCTTCATCCAGAGCCAGTCTTGTAGATTCTTTAGACAGGTGCTTGGCCAGAAAGTGCGGGAAAAATTTCAGATATCTTGCGATCTGTTCCGCATCCTGACGGTTATCACCAAGAATGGTATTGATTTTAATCGCAAAATTCCTAGTATCATTCACCAGCTTTCCCCAAAGTTTTCTGCCTTCCCACCATCTGTCGTAAGCCGTATTTGTTCTGAATACCAGCAAAAGAGAAAGTACGAAGCCCAGCAGAGAGTGAATCATTCCCACATTGCTGATTCCTGATTTTGAAGTAAGATGAAGGTATTCTACTTCCAGATACTGAATTCCCCAAGAATACAATCCTACAAGAAGCATACTCGGAAAAAGAATTTTCAGGGTATCGCTTTTGTGTAAACTGAAAAGGATTTTAAGAAAATGTTTGGTATTGTAGACTCGCATAAATTTACTTATTACCACAAATATAAAATAAAGTAAGGAAGTCTGAAGCATGAAGCAGGAGGTTATTGAAGCCGAAGAGGAGATTTAAGTTTTCTATAAAAATGATTTTTATGGAGTGACATTTATAGGGTTTGCAGGCAGAGAGGAGATCTCCTGCATCCTTCTTCCGGCCTCCGCTTCTTTTAATCTTAATTTTCGCAGTTTTCAAAAAAATACTATTTTTATTTCGCATTAAATACAAAGTACATGATCCTCGAAAACGTAGATGTTGTAAATGATATCAGTAAAGAAGATTTTCAGAAGAACTATTTCAAAAAGCAGAAACCTCTTTTGATCAGGAATTTTGCAAGTCGCTGGGATGCCTTCGATAAATGGAATCTGGCTTATATCCGTGAAAAAGCGGGCGATCAGGAAGTTCCGCTGTATGACAACAAACCTGCTGATGCGGCAAAAAGTTCTGATGCCCCGGTTACGAATATGAAGATGAAAGAGTATATAGATACCATAAAGTCTAAACCTTCAGACCTGCGTATCTTCTTCTATATCATTACAGACAGGCTTCCGGAACTATTGAAAAATTTTACTTACCCGGATCTGGGAATCAAGTTTTTTAAAAGGCTTCCGACTTTATTCTTCGGAGGAAGTGAAGCGCATGTACTGATGCATTATGATGTGGATCTTGGAGATTTTATGCATATCCACTTTGAAGGGAAGAAGAGAATTCTGTTGTTTGATCAGGAACAGTCACCTTTTTTATATAAAGTTCCGCTGTCCGTTCATACTATTTATGATGTAGACTATGAAAACCCGGATTACGAAAAGTTTCCGGCCCTGAAATATGCCAAAGGCTATGAAATTTTCATGGAGCATGGTGATGCCCTGTTTATTCCCGGAGCATTCTGGCATTTCAACAGATATCTGGAGCCGGGATTCTCACTCTCACTAAGGGCACTTCCCAATAAGCCGAATGTTTTTGCCAATATGCTGTATCATGTTTTCATTATGAGATATACAGACAAACTCATGCGTAAGCTTTTTAAAGCCAGGTGGGTAGATTACAAGCAGAAATGGGCCTACAAGAAAAGCTCCGAGGCACTGGAGAAACATCTGAAGACAGGAAAATAAAGAGGAAGGAAGAAGGAGATTGGGAGCCGGAAGACTCTCACAGCTTAGTATCACTTAAATACCTGTTAAAAGATAATAGCAATTACGTGATAATTAGATACTTCCAGTCTTTTGCTTCCCGCTTATTTATTAATCAATCCGAAGATTGTTGCATCCACAAATTTTCCTTTCTCAAAGAAATAGTCTTTTAAGGTACCTTCCCGGGTGAAGTTTAAAGAAGTTAAAAGCTTTTCAGAGGAAATATTGGCAGGATCAATGAAGGCATCTATCCGGTGTAGCCTCATGGTTTCAAAACCGTATGTAAGAATAGGAAGAATGGCTTCCTTCATATAATATTGCCTCCAGAATTTTGGGTTGAGTTCGTAGCCGATTTCTGCCCTGAAATGGTCCCGGTACCAGTTGTGATATCCGCAGGTTCCGATTACTCTTCGTTCCGATTTAAGCTCCAGGGCCCACCGGAAACCTTTTCCTTTTTCAAACTCACTGTTGAAGTGCCGGATAATTTGCCGGGAATCGTCCAGTGTTTTAAAGGGAGCCAGATCATAGTATTCCATGACTTCATCCAGTGAAAAATATTCAAAAAGGTCTTCAGTATCGCGGGGAGTAAGTTGTCGTAAAATAAGTCTTTCAGTCTCTAAAACAGGAAATTCCATGGGTGATTTGATTTTATGGTGAAAATACGATTAATTACTGATAAACTAAAGAGCTGTAGGATTACCGTTAAACAATTCCCGAACCCTGAATTTATTTTTTTAAATTTGGGGCTCATTTTTAACTATGGCAAAATCGAAGAAGGAAACCCCGTTAATGACTCAGTACAATACCATCAAGGGAAAATACCCTGATGCACTTTTACTTTTCAGGGTAGGTGACTTTTATGAAACTTTTGGGCAGGATGCCGTGAAAACATCCCAGATCCTGGGTATTGTTCTTACCAAAAGGAACAATGGTGAAGGCAGTGTGGAACTTGCCGGTTTCCCACATCATTCTATAGATTCTTACCTTCCGAAACTGGTGAGGGCAGGGATGAGAGTGGCGATCTGTGATCAGCTGGAAGATCCGAAAATGGTGAAAGGAATTGTAAAAAGAGGAGTAACGGAACTGGTTACACCCGGAGTTACTTTCAACGATCAGGTGCTGAATTCAAAAAAGAACAACTTCCTGCTTTCTCTGCATAAAGAAAAAGAGAAATACGGAATTGCCCTCGTAGATATCTCTACAGGAGAATTCCTGGTAAGTGAAGGAAACCTGGAGAAGCTGTTACACATTGTGAATACCTTTGATCCGAGTGAGATCATTTTCCAGCGAAGTGTACAGATCCCGGAACAGTTTAAAAATAAAAATGCCTTTAAGCTTGAAGACTGGGCATTTCAATACAATTTTGCCTACGAGAAACTGACCGGTCACTTTAAAACCAATTCATTAAAAGGTTTTGGCGTTGAAAACCTTCCATTGGCCATCACCGCAGCAGGAGCCATTTTTGCTTATCTGGTAGAAGATACCCATCACAATCTGCTTTCCCATATTACAAAGCTTCAGGTTATTCCGCAGGAAGATTATCTGATGATGGATAACTTTACGTTGAGAAACCTTGAAATTGTTTATCCGAGCAATCCACAGGGTAAATCATTACTTGATATTATTGATAAGACTTCCACTCCCATGGGAGGACGATTGCTGAGAAGAAGGATCATTCTTCCTTTAAAATCTGTGGATGAGATTATGAGAAGGCTTTCCCTGATTGATTTCTTAAATGAAAATGATCCGTTGAAATACGAGATCTGCCAACTGCTGAAGTCTATTTCCGATCTGGACAGGTTGATGGGGAAACTGGCTGCAGAAAAAATCTCACCTAAAGAACTTGGATATTTACGCCAAAGTTTAATTAATATTCATAAAATCAAAGCGTTATTGCATCCTCATGCAGAGGTGCTGGCATGGCTGGAGCCATTATTTGACCTTGAAGAACTGATTAAATTCCTCCAAAATCATCTTAACGAAGAGCTTCCGGTAAGCCTTGCCAAAGGAAATATCATCAAGGAAGGTGTTTCTGAAGAACTGGACCGTCTGAGAAATCTTCAGAGCAAAGGCCGTGGCTTCCTGGATGAAATGTGCCAGAGAGAGATTGAAAGGACAGGAATTACAAGCCTTAAAATTGATTTTAACAACGTTTTCGGATACTATATTGAAGTCCGGAACACCCATAAAGATAAAGTTCCTGATGACTGGGTAAGAAAGCAGACCCTTGTGAATGCTGAACGATACATTACCGAAGAATTGAAGGAATATGAAAATCAGATTCTGGGTGCCGAAGAAAAAATCGGGGTTCTGGAAGCTTCACTGTACAGAAATGTATGTTCTGAAACAATGGTGTATATTGACCAGATTCAGGGGAATTCCAATATCATTGCGCAGCTTGATGTAGCTTCCGGATTATCTGAACTGGCTGTTTCTGAAAGCTATACAAAACCTATCCTGAATGACGGCTATGCAATTGACCTGAAAGAGGCAAGACACCCGATTATTGAAAATGCCCTTCCATTAGGAGAAAAATATATTCCCAACGATATTTTCCTGGATAAAGACTCTCAGCAGATCATTATGGTGACCGGTCCGAACATGGCCGGTAAATCGGCGATCCTGCGTCAGACTGCTATTGTATGTCTTCTGGCTCAGATCGGAAGTTTTGTACCTGCGAAACATGCTGAAATCGGAATGCTGGATAAGATCTTTACAAGGGTAGGAGCTACTGATAACATCTCTGCAGGAGAATCCACTTTCATGGTTGAGATGAATGAAGCTGCCAATATCCTGAATAATATTTCGGAAAGAAGCCTTATTTTACTTGATGAGATCGGGCGTGGAACTTCTACCTATGACGGAGTTTCCATTGCGTGGGCCATCGCCGAATACCTGCATCAGCATCCTACACAGTCTAAAACGCTGTTTGCAACCCATTATCATGAGCTGAATGAAATGACGGTGAACTTTGAAAGGGTAAAAAACTTCCACGTATCCATCCAGGAGAATAAAGGAAACATTATTTTCCTTAGAAAACTGATTCCGGGAGGAAGTGAGCACAGCTTCGGTATCCACGTTGCAAAACTGGCCGGTATGCCTGCAAAAGTAGTCAACAGAGCGAATGAAATCCTTAAAACACTCGAAGCGAGCAGAACCCAGGGAAGCAATTCATCGGAAAGCATCAAAAGAGTGACTGAAGAAAATATGCAGCTTTCTTTCTTCCAGCTGGATGATCCTGTTCTGGAGAATATCCGGGAAGAGCTTACCAAGATAGATATCAATACCCTGACACCGCTTGAAGCTTTAATGAAGCTGAATGCCATAAAAAAAATGATTGGAGGATAATCCAATCATTTTTTGTTTTTAAGTATTGAAATTAACAGCAGTAGCCGTCTTTACCTCTTGGGCCGATAATAAGGAAGTGGCTTACTCCTCTTAGCTTACACAGACCTTCTGCGCAGGCTGCAGCACCTCCGTTGATGTCTTTCAGTTCTGCTTTAGAAAGCTTTCTTTTCTGAATATCTGATGTTTTCATATTGCTTTTGTTTAAATGTTATCAACCGGATTAACAGCAAAATCCATCCTGCATGCCGGGAACTCCGTATCTTTCTTCTCCGGTATTCGGGTCTGTACAGCTTATCACTCTCGGGCAGACAGGTCTTAATCCGCCACTGATTTCTTTCAGCTCAGTTTTGCCGAGCTTTCTTTTTGGATTGTTTGACTTTTTCATAATGATTTTAATTTGGTGAATTTATTTTCTGTTTTAAATAAAAAGTGACCGAAGATCTTCTCCGATCACTGGATTTTTATTGAATGCTGCCTAACAACATCTTCCTTTGCTGTCACATGCGCCTATTCTTATCTCTCCGTCACCATCAATGTTGCAGAAGCAGGTTCCGGGACAAATTGTGCCGCCCCCATTGATCTGTTTTAATTCATTTTTTGTCAGTTTTCTTTTTTGAATGCTTGATTTTTTCATGATAATTTTAATTTGGTTCGTGTTCAGGTTCAATACATTAACAGCAATATCCGTCTCTGCCAACTGGTCCGATTACATATTGATCTTCACCAATCTTGCATAATCCTTCCGGGCATATTACCGGTCCGTTTCCTCCATTGATTTCTTTCAATTCGCTTTTTGTGAGTTTTTTCTTTTGAAAGTCTGATTTTTTCATGATAATTTTAGTTTTAACTGTAAGCTAATTTACATTTTATTTCAAATAATTCAATAGGTGGTGAAAGAAAATAACATTTTTATGCAATAATTAACAAAGTTTAACAGGCTGATAGTCATAGAGAAAATAAAGCAATGATTAAATTTGAATATGAAGAATTGTATCCGGCTTTTAGCCCTGTGTCTATGTTTTACTGTTTTCAAAGCACAGCAGACCACAATTTCCATAGTGAAATATGAAGACCTGGAAAAGCGTATTCAGGAGGAAAAGGATCAACTGCTTGTGGTTAATTTCTGGTCAACAACCTGCGCCCCCTGTGTCAAAGAACTGCCTCACTTTATGGAGGTGAACAGTCAACATGCAAATGATCCAAAATTTAAAATGATTCTGGTTTCATTAGACCGTTTGGCAGATAAGGAAAGAGTATTAAAATTCATCAAAAGTAAAAATCTGACTGCGGAGGTGGTTCTATTGGATGATATCAAAAGGATGAATACCTGGATCCCAAGATTTGAAAAAGACTGGGATGGCAATATTCCGGTAACGCTGTTTTATAAAAATGGGGAAAAATTTCATTTTAATGATGGTGAAATGGGCAAGGAAGACCTTGAAAAAGTAATTAATGAAAATCTACACTAAAAATAACCTGTTATGAAAAATATGAAAATTGTAATGATGGCATTCATTGCGGCTTTGGGACTGTTGAGCTTTACTGCATCCAATCACGATCACCATCCAAATAAAGAAAATAACACTTCTAAAAAAGGCTATGAAGTAGGGGATGAAGCCACTGATTTTAAGCTTAAAAACATTGACGGCAAAATGGTTTCTTTGAGTGACTTTAAAAGTGCCAAAGGATTTATTGTCATATTTACCTGCAATCACTGCCCGTATGCGAAGAAATATGAAGACAGGATTATTGAGCTTGATAAGAAATACAAGGCTCAGGGATATCCTGTTATTGCCATCAACCCTAATGATCCCAATGTACAGCCTGAAGACGGTTATCAGCAGATGATTGAAAGGGCAAAGCAGAAAGGTTTTACTTTTCCGTATCTGGTAGATGAAGGGCAGAAAATTTATCCTCAGTATGGGGCAACAAAAACCCCGCATGTCTTTGTATTACAGAAAGAAAATGGGAAAAATATCGTAAAATACATAGGAGCTATCGACAACAATTATGATAATCCCGCCGATGTATCGGAATATTATGCTCAGGATGCTGTAAATGCTTTAATCAAAGGTGAGCCGGTGAAAATGACAAAAACGGTTGCCATCGGATGTACAATCAAAGTGAAGAAGTAATATATTTGCTGATATAATACAATCGGTATTTCCGGAATGCCGATTTTTTATGCCTTAAAACGAACATAGATGAAACTACAATTCAGCCTGAAATACCTCCTTCTGACCGTTTTTATTTTTCTTGTGGAAGTTCTGATTGCTACAAAACTGGAACATATTTTCTTTGTAAGAGCCTATCTCGGTGATGTAATTGTGGTAATGCTTCTCTATACCTTTGTAAAGACTTTTGTGAAGATGAATGACCAGAAGCTGATCCTGGGAATCCTGGTATTTTCGTTTCTGGTAGAATTTGCACAGTATTTCCATGTCGCAGAAAAATCAGGCTTCCGTCCTGGAAGCCTGATGTATATTGTGATCGGAAACTCATTCTCATGGATTGATATTCTCTGTTATGCCGTAGGCTGCCTGCTGCTCTATCTATCCGTAAGAATGGCAAAAAATAAAAACCTGCCTTCAGCCTCTAATTCCTGATCCCTGTAATCTATCTGCCAAAACTGTCATATTTATCCTCTGCATATTTGGTAAAACGGTTCAGCAATGCTACATTTTCTTTTTCCATAGGAGTAAGTTCGTTATCTACATTATTGGAAACAGGAATATACCAGTCTGTCTGCTCAAAGAAATTTCTGTACGTTTCTTTTTTAAAGGAATAGCCGTGTCTTGCAAATACAGAGTTTTTGATAATTTCAAGGTCGAGTTTTCTTAAATTTTTAAGATCCTTTTCTGTCAGTTTCTGTTTAGAGGCATTCAGCTTGAATACGGCCTCAGAAGCTACCCTGTTTTTGGAGGTGGTATAGCTTTCCGTTTTACCGGTGTCTGTGTCCGTATATTTTTCAACAAAATCCTTAGGATTGGACCAGTCTACAAGATTAGAATCTTTATCCAGCATAAAATTAGGGTTATAGACAAACTCTTTTTTCGTCAATTTCAACGTTTTTAGAGGCGATTTAACCGCTGATTTGTTGAAGGCATTCCATTTCCCGGTTAAGCTGTCACCATTCAGTTTTACTTCAAACCTGCCGTCTGTTTTATCATTGCCGGGCTCATCCAGTACAAAAGATTTTGACGATTCATTGAAAACCCCTCTGAACGGGCGCTGATTACCATTGACGATACTTTGCCCATAAACACTGTCTTTTGTGATCCTGTTGATCTTCAGAGAAATCTTCTTGTACATGTCTACATCATACTCCGAGCCATCATATTCATCTACGGCTTTCTCCATTCCGGCGAAATCGCCTGTATAAATCCCGTAATATTCCTGATGAACTTCCGGTATTACCACAGAATCTTTTTTTGCAGTTAAAGAATCTTTCCCGGATTCATTGGTCTTTCCATCTTTTTTACAGCCTATTAAAGCAACTGTAAGCAAAGAGATAAAGGTGTAATTTAGAATTTTCATATCTGTTTTTTTGTGATTAAATATTCAATTAAAAGGATATTGGGAACCCAGCCCAGCCATGCGATGATCTGGTAGACATCCATAGGATTGGGATGAAATAAATATACAATAATAACTTTCCACATCCGCAAGGTGATCGCAGATAATGTAAAAGCAAAACTCCGCCACATCCACTGCTTATGCTGCTTAAATTTTTTCTGCCTCGCAAGCCGGTAGGCCTTCAACGTAGAAAACCACCATAAAATCCCGAGAATGACAAATGAAATTTTAGATACTATCCCTCCGTTTGCAAATACTCCCATATAAATCCCCGAAGACGCAGCAAAGATCAGAATCAGGAAAATATAGACCTTTCCCATATTTCCGTGGAAATTTCTGATACCGAAATCTTTTCTGAGGATCGCCAGAAAACCTGAAAGAAGCACAAAAATACTGGTGTAAACGTGGGTGTAGAAAAAGCTGAGGTATTCCGGTCTTGCCGTGACTTCCGTCTGCTTGATCATCAGGAAACTGACATTCGGATCTATGGGAATATATTCCAGTGTAATCTTTAGCATCAGCCAAAAGAAATACCCGAATCCTATGATTAAAAGGACTGTAAAGAAAACAGTGGTATTTCTTCTGGCGGAAAGCATTGTATTTAATCAAAATTGACGATGAAGGGAAGATTATACATGGTTTCTACAGGATTTCCTTTGAGCTCTCCGGGCACCCACTTGGTTTTCATGGATCTCATAACCCTTTCCACCTCCTTATTTACCGTTTCATTGTTTCCCGTTACAACAAGTTTGTCTATTTCTCCCTGAGTGTTGACGGAGAACCTGGCATTGGCCTGCGCCTTTCCTGCACCGCCTTTGAGCTTTTTGGTATTTATTTTTTTAAAAACGTCCCTCATGAATGTATTGATGCCTCCTGGATATTCAGCCTGTTTACGCTCTTCAGAAACTGCACCTTTTGGAGGATAATCCGATGGTTCCTCTGTTTTCTTTTCCTGAGAAAAGGCTAGCCCGAACCCAAGAAATGCAATGAATATTACTATTTTTTTCATATCTATATTTCAGTAAAAATAATCATTTTAATGCAATGTTGAAATCACGTAACCGACTTTACGATTTTCTGGAGTTTCTTCTGAAGAATTTTAATTATTACTTAAAGTCATCGGAATATGATACGTTGACTTAATCGCCTGTCCGTTTTTAGTAGCGGGGATCCATTTGGTTTTTAAGGTTTTTATAACACGATCCATTTCTTTATTCAGGGCAGGGTTATTTCCTGTTGTTGAAACAGAACTGATGCTCCCGTCAGGATTCACGTCAAACGTTGTCATAGATTTGGATATTTTAGAGGAATTCCCAATTTTTGAAGGATCGAAGATCATACCGATATCTGTTCTCAATGCAGTCATACCTCCCGGATATTCCACAGCGGTATCAAAAGTATCATCAGGTTGAGGTGCAGTATTGCTGTCAGTTGATGACGGTGTCGGTTGCTGCCCTTCCTGTTGTGTAGTTTGAGAAAAGGCAAGCTGAGCTCCCAACAGGAAAATAAGGATTACTGTTTTTTTCATATTTATAAAGTATTTAAGTCCTGTGCAATCAGCCATCCTTCACTCCAGCAGGCCTGAAAATTGAATCCACCTGTTACGGCATCTATATTTAAAACCTCTCCGGCAATATAGAAATTAGGAAGAAGCTTTGAAGACATATTTTTGAAGTTAATTTCCTTTAAATCAACACCTCCTGCGGTTACGAACTCATCTTTGAAAGTCGATTTCCCTGTTACCTGAAATTTCTTTTTACAGAGATTTTCCAGGATTTTCTGCATTTCTTTTCCGGAAATATTAGCCACCTGTTTGTTAAGGTCAATCTTTGAAATTTCTAAAATTTTCTGCCAGAATCGGTTGGTGATTTCAAAAATCCTGGATTGTCCGATGCTTTTTTTAGGATTATTTTGTTTAAAATTCTGAAACATCTCCTCAGCTTCATCCATATCTGTCGAGATAAAGTTGACTTCTATTTCAAAGTTATATTTAAGTTTAGCAAGGCTAATGGCTTCCCATGCCGAAATCTTCAGAACAGCAGGTCCGGAAAGCCCCCAATGAGTAATTAACAATGGTCCGCTTTCATCTGTTTTCACTTGGGGAATTGAGATCCCGGCGTTTTCAAAGCTGGTTCCCGGGAGATCTTTCAGCAGTTCATCTTTAATATTAAATGTAAAAAGAGAAGGAACAAGAGGAACAATCTTATGTCCGAGATGTTCAACGATTTTCAGTGATTTTGGAGAACTTCCGGTAGTATAAACGATATAATCGGCTTCAAAATCACCGGAATTTGTTCTTACTATATATTTTTCATCCTGTTTTTCAATTTCTTTTACCGTGCATTTTGTTTTTACCGTAACATTCTTCTTCCGGGTTTCATCCAAAAAAGTATTGATGATGGTCTGGGAAGAATTGCTTTCAGGAAACGTTCTGTTGTCATTTTCTACTTTCAGCGGAACATTTCGCTGGTCAAACCATTCCATGGTGTCTCCCGGCTGGAATTTGGTGAAAACACTTAATAATTCTTTATTTCCGCGGGGATAAAACTGTACCAGATCTCTGGGGTCAAAGCAGGCGTGGGTCACATTACAACGCCCTCCTCCCGAAATTTTTACTTTCTGAAGGACGTCTGAGTTCTGTTCTAAAATCGTAATACTGTATTTATTTCCGTCAAGGTTGGATGCGCAGAAAAAGCCTGCAGCACCGCCTCCGATTATGATGATCTGTTTCATGTATATGTAATCCTATGCTGAAGATTATTTTTTCAAAAGTACAATTTTTATAAACCATCTTATTTGAGTATTTTTGAAGATTATAATTTAATGATACTAAAAACGATTTCAGTATGATTTTCTACCATAAATTTGAAGTGCGGTGGAGCGACCTTGATGCCAACAAACACTTAGCCAATTCGTCCTATGTACAATATTGTGCGCAAGCCAGAATGGCTTTTATGACCAAAGAGAAAATGGGTGTTACCCAGTTGAGCAGATGGGGAATCGGCCCGGTAATCCTGCATGAAAGATATTCTTTCTTCAAAGAGATCTATGCAGATCAGACAGTAATCGTAAGTGTGGAAATAGACGGATGCTCAGAAGATTCATCCATCTACCGTTTCGTACACAAGTTCTATACGCCGGACGGAGTGCACTGTGCCACTTCAGAAGCTACGGGAGTATGGATCGATATGATGCTCAGAAAAATGACAACTCCACCGGATGATGTGGTGGAAGCGATGAATAAGTATAAAAGCCCGGAAACTGTGGTACTGTCAAAAGAAGACTTCAAAAAACTTCCTTTCCATCCACACAATATCGACCCGGCAGAAATTAATATCTAAAATGATGAATGATTACTGATCAGAAATGCCTGTACACCAGGTGTACGTCTGATCATCAGCTATTGTTTGTCAATGATCATTTAATAAATAAAAATTATGTTTGAAGATAAATCACAGGAATTGACCCCCATTTCAAAACTGGGAGAATTCGGTCTTATTAAGCATCTGACTGAGCATTTTCCTTTATCCAATACATCTTCGGAACTTGGAGTAGGAGATGATGCGGCAGTTATCAACCCGGACAACAAAAAAGTGGTTCTTACTACTGATGTTCTGGCAGAAGGAGTGCATTTCAATCTCGGTTATGTTCCGTTGAAGCATTTAGGCTACAAGGCAGTGGTGGTAAACCTCAGCGATATTGCTGCAATGAATGCCACGCCAACGCAGATCCTGGTTTCTCTGGCAGTTTCCAACCGTTTTCCGGTAGAAGCCCTGGAAGAAATCTATTCCGGAATTCAGGCGGCCTGTGCAAGGTATAAAGTTGACCTTATCGGCGGTGATACCACAAGCTCCAACTCAGGACTGGTGATGAGCATTACGGCAGTAGGAATTGAAAATGAAGAGAATCTCGTAAAGAGAAACGGAGCAAAACCGAACGATCTTCTTGTGGTAACAGGAGATTTGGGAGGAGCTTATATGGGATTACAGATTCTGGAAAGAGAACATGCCGTTTATCTTGCGAACCCTAATATGCAGCCGGAAATGGAAGGCTACGACTATATCCTGGAAAGACAGCTGAAGCCTGAGGCAAGAACAGACGTTAAAAAGATCCTGGAGGAACTGGGCATCAAACCTACCTCCATGATCGATATTTCAGATGGTCTGGCTTCAGAAATCCTTCACCTATCAGATCAGTCCAATGTAGGATTCAGACTGTATGAAGAAAAAGTTCCGATGGACAGTCTTACGATTTCCACTGCCGATGAAATGAACCTGAATCCGGTAATGACAGCATTAAGTGGAGGTGAAGATTACGAACTGCTGTTCACCATTGCACCGGGAGATTTTGATAAAATTAAAAATCATCCGGACTTCACCATTATAGGACATGCTGTAGACAAAGAAGAAGGAAACTTTATGGTCGCAAGAGGATCGAACCAACTGGTTGCCCTTACTGCTCAGGGGTGGGATGCTTTTTTAAGCCAGCAAAACTGAAAAATTATATTTAATTTTAAATATTGTAAGAGAACCGCAGCATTTTTTTTGCTGTGGTTTTTGTTTATCGTCTAACCAATTTACATACAGTGATGACTACACCAGAAAAAGAAATCCCGGTTCACCATCTGACCTCTGAAGAGTTCCAGATGAGTACCCTGAGTGCGGCAGGTCCGGAGAACTTTCATGAGGTGCACCGGCACAATTTTTTTGAAATTATCTGGTTCAGGGAAGTATTTGAAAGCAGCCGTTTGGAATTGGATTTTGAGAGCTATAAACTGGAGAACAATCAGATCTGCATCATTGCACCGGGGCAGGCATTCAATATGAAAATAGAAGGCGAGGAGGGATATGCCATGGCGATAAGCCGGGAAATTTTCAACGAAGCCTGTGATATAGAATCTGTGCTTACAGGAGGGGAACTTCCCTTTTTTTTAAATCCTGAAAATGAAACTACCTGCAGTACACTCATATCACTGATCGAGCAGGAATATAAAGGAGCATCAAGAACAGAACTTTTAAAGGCTTATCTGAAGGCTTTCTGTATCATCATCGGAGAACAGATTACTCCTCAGGAACCTTTACAGAATGACCGTCAGCGTATTCAGGAACTGGTAGGGCTCATTGAGAAATATTATATAACGCACAAAGAAACAAAATTCTACGCAGAGAAATTAAAGATAAGCACTCATCACCTTAATGATATTGTACGCCTTTTGAGAGGGACAACGGTGAAGAAAATGATCAATCAGCGCATTGTTCTTGAAGCGAAAAGAGAACTCAGCTTTGGAGCCCTTACTGTGAAGGAGATTGCTTTTAAACTCGGTTTTAACGATGCTTCATATTTTTCGAGGTTTTTCAAGAAACATACGGGACAGAATCCCGATTATTTTAAGAATAATGAAAAAAGGTAACCCTCAATATGTACAGTAAATGTCGGTTTAAATCAACTTATTTTATTTGTTGGTGTGTTTAAATCTTCATTTTGTCCTATACTTCCTTCAGTTCTTTTATTGTAATCCTTTGCTTTTTAAAGCATTTTTGCATACTGAAAAAAAACGCCTGTAAAGGCTGAAATTTATGAAGAAGTTAGGTATTGTAGTGTTTATTCTGGCACTACTCAACACGTTGGAATCTCTGAGTATAGATCTTTATCTTCCTGCTTTCCCAAGCATGGCCAAAATTTTTAATACCGATATCGGGCATATCCAGATCTCTATTTCTGTATTTTTTGCAGGATTTGCTTTCGGACAGCTTTTATGGGGTCCATTATCAGACAAAAAAGGCCGTAAGCCTATGCTGTATTGTGGGTTATTACTTTTCATTATAGGGGCTACAGCCATCTATTTTACATCAGATATTTATGTCTTATGGGCAATGCGTTTTCTGCAGGCTTTCGGGGGAAGTGCCGGAATTGTGATCGGAAGAGCCATTATTATCGACCTTTATGATAAACAAAAATCCGTAACAATTTTCTCCCAGCAATCCCAGATCAGCGGAATTGCTCCCATTGTTGCTCCTTTGATCGGAAGTGTTTTCCTGAAATACTGGGGTTGGAACAGCTCATTTGCTTTCCTATGCATTATGGGGCTGATCACTTTCTTTATGGTATACAGATATATCCCGGAAACGAATAAAAGAATCGGTCTTCCTGATCACGAATTACAGGATGAAAAAGGATTAATGGAGCAGCTGAAGATGATCATTTCCAACCGGGATTTTATCAACAGTACGATGGTGGGGAGCATCGCTTTTGCCTCCCTTATTATTTATATTTCCAATGCCCCGTTTTTATTTATGGAGCTTCACGGGTTTTCCAGCGGGACATTCAGCTTTATATTTGCTTTTAATTCATTAGCCCTGATAACGGCGGCTTATATTACTCCAAAGCTTATCAGGAGAATAAGCAATTCCAGTCTGTTATTTATTGCTACGATTGTACTGTTGGTGGTATGTACCCTGCATATTCTGATTGCTGCTGAAAACCTTTCTGTCGCACTTGAAATTGCAATGCTGTACCTGTCATTGCTGGCTATCGGAATTTTATTCCCCATTACTTCTGCACATGCACTTTCTCCTTTTAAAGAGGGAAGGGGTACAGCTGCGGCACTGCTTGGATTCATGCAGTTGATGGTTACCTTTTTAATGTCCGGACTGATAGGTTTATTGGAAGCCGATTCTATCATTCCGATGGTGGTGACCCGGGCCGGAATGGCACTGATCGCTGTATGGTTCGGATATCAGATCTTCAAGGGTAAAGAAGTTCCAGTACAGCAGTCTGTTGCCTAAGCAGTGAAAAGAAACAGAAGCTGAAGGATAACTTCCATCCTCCGGCTTCAGAATTTCATCTTAGTGTTTATCCTGCCATTGTTTCTATTGGTCATACCATTCAGACACTTAATCAAGTAATTTTTGTGAAAAACAGCTAAAGGGTTCTCTTTGTATAAAATTTAAAATATGAAAAGAAACCTTTTGACGGCTTTTTGCTGTCTGTTGCCGTTAGGGTATTGGGTGAGCGCACAAACAGGAATTTCTGCGGAGCTTAAAACAGAATATGTTCCTTCCTCTAATTACATTCGCCCGGAAGACAGTGTAAAGACGAACTCCAAAAGTGATTTTAAAAGGGTAGACCTGAACCTGAGTATTCCGCTATCTGTAAAAAAAGATAAGGAAGGGAAGGTAAAAGCATGGTCTATGCTCCTTAGCGGATCCTATGCAAAAATGGCACACAAAAATTATGAAACCCCGTTATTTCCGGATCAGATGCTGAACGCCCAGGTCGGATTACAGCATATAAGACCCTTAGGAAAAAAATGGAGTATGATGATGATGGCTTCAGTGGGTGTATACACTGATATGGAAAAAGTAAGCTTTGATGATGTTTTGGGGCAGGGAGGAATCGTGTTTATCAGACATTTCAACCCTAATCTTGCTTTGGGAGCGGGCCCTGTTCTTACGACGGCATTTGGAGTTCCAATGGTTCTGCCATGGATCTATTTCGATTGGAAAACCAACGGAAAGGTTAAATTCAGAATTAATTTCCCGGAAGGTGCAGAAGCCGGATATCAGTTTTCAGATGCTTTTACTTTAAAAGCTGTGGTTAACCTCAGCGGAATGACCGTAGAAAGGAATAAAGACGGTAAATCTATGATGTTTGGTTATCAGCAGATCACAGCAGGTCTCCGGCCGGAAATCAGGGTCAATGATAAGTTGAGCATAGGAATTACGGGAGGATCAACCTTGGTGAGAAGCTTCACGGAAAGTGAAAGAAAAATCAAAAGCATTTTCAAAGACAAAAAAATGGCAGATCCCAGATTCTCCAGCACTTTCTACGGAGCTGTATCCTTACGTTGGAATTTACCTTAAAACATAGAGAGGAAAGAAGCTGGAGTACCCTGATATGTTTTTAACGTCAGTAATTTCCCCGCCCATACTCCGGCTTCCCTCTTTTATTTACTGATCAGCTTCTTATACACCACCTGATTGAGCAGTTCTTCTTTTCGGGTACGGGAAATAGGAAGCTCTGTTTTATTGATGAACAGACGGCCACCGGAGATCATATCAATATGAATGATGTTGATTAAAAATGATTTATGGATCCTGAAAAAATGTTCGGAAGGCAACGATTCTTCAATCGCTTTCATGGTTTGATGAATGACCAGGGATTTATCCTTAAAGTGCAGCTTGGTATAGTTCTGCATACTTTCAATATATAAAATATCTACCCAGGAAACCTTGATAAAGGTATCAGATTGCCTTACATAGAGAAAAGGATCATCCAGAGGGGTATTTTTCTTTAGTTTTTCATTAATGATGAACTGTTGCTGTGCTTTATTTACAGCCTGATAAAACCGGTTAAAGGCAATAGGCTTTAAAAGATAATCCACCACCTGAAGACGGAATCCTTCCAGCGCATACTCGGAATAAGCCGTTGTGAAAATGCATAAAGGCGGGTTTTCAAGCTGTTCAAGGAAGTCAATACCATTCAGATAGGGCATATTGATATCCAGGAAAAGAAGATCTGTTTCGCTTTCCTTTACCTTTGCGTCAGCTTCCAATGCTGTTGCGTATGTTCCTTCAACCGATAAAAAATCAATCTGACCGGCCAGTTCTTTAAGATGGAATCTTGCCAGAGGTTCATCATCAATAATAAGGCATTTCATTTTAGGAATATTAGAGCTCATAACTGTCAGATAGTTTTAGTATTAATGTTATTCTAAAGATGTGATTATCGGATTCTATATTCAGATCATGGAAGTCGGGATATTGTAATTTTAAACGTTTTTTTACATTTTGAAGGCCAATTCCGCCGGTTCCGTCCTTCTTTTTATAAGTTGCCATATCTGAGTAGGAATTTTCCACATAAAAATAGAGCTGATTGTCTTTTTCTTTACAGGAGATTTTCACATAACCTTTATGCCCCGGAAGCCTGCAAACGTATTTAAATGCATTTTCTATAAAAGGAACCAAAAGTAATGGAGCAATAAAAGCTTTTCTGTTATTGATTTGCCATTGGGCTTTTACATCCAGTTCATTCCCCCACCTCAGTTTTTCTACTTCTACAAGATTCTGAAGATACTCAATCTCTTTATCCAAAGGAACCATAGCCTGATTACAATGATACAGCTGATATCTTAGAATGTCTGAAAATTTCATCAGTAAAAAATCAGCCAGCTGGGTATCCGTTTTCATCAGAATATGGATATGATTCAGGATATTAAATACTACATGCGGATTGATCTGATCCTGTAAAAGCTTAAGCTGGTTTTCCAGATGAGCCTGCTGAAGGAGAATATGATCTCGTTCTATTCTTCCATGTTCATTGTAAAATTTTACACCACATGCTGCTCCGTTGATGAGGAATGAGGCGGGCAGAGACATATAAAAGCCCTTCCACAAAAAAGGCAGCTGATCTCTGAAGTTTTCCGGAAGTTGCTCTTTAGGTTCAACTTCAAGATATGTGAATATAACGGAGAAAACGAGACTAAGCATGAAAATAACCATTACCAGCTGTATCAGAAACAGTTTCATTTTCTTTTCCCGAAGAGCTTTCGGCAAAAGCTTATTGGTTAAAAAATGCGTAAATGCAAACGAAAATGCGGCAATAATCGCAGCCTGGATCATCGCCAGATAACTTTCTGTTGTGCTCTGGAAATTAAACCACAATACAATGGCCAGTACAAGCCAGAAAATAAAGGTAAATATGTATTCTTTGAAAACAAGAGATTTTGTCATGGAATGGGAAATAGGTTGATAAAAAAATTAGAAACTGCAGGGAAAACAGTTTCTAACCGGTCAAAGATAATTTAAGTTTTTCAGAACAGGAAATAACCTATCCCAAGGCTAAAGCTGTGAGGTTTGGATTTAAATTCCTTACTGATATTCGAAAGTCCTTTTTCATACCTGAGATCTACCGTGAAATTTTTATAATCCACACCTATCCCTCCTGTAATTCCGATATTGGATTTGTCAAAATTTTTGAAACCTTCCTGTATTACTTCTGAAGTTGAAAGCCTGTTGTTGAAGGCGTAGCTGTAAACACCGCCTGCGAAGGCCCTTACATTGAAGTCATCGGTTTTAATGATTTTATACCCTACCACTACAGGAATATCAATAGCATTCCAGGTCAGTTTTGCGGAACCACCAGATTTTTCTTCGTATGATGTTTTTCTTTTGTTGAGTAGTGCTTCTCCTTGTACATACAGGCTTCCAATATCTACTCTTGTCATCACACCTGCCTGATAGCCGAAACCGTATTTCCCTTCCAAGGAAGAGGATTCCGTTGAGGTTTTTGTAAAATTTGCCCCCCCTTTGATTCCAAAGTGTACAGCCGGTTTTTGTTGTGCCTGAATTTTCACGGAACAGGCGAAGCACAGCAGCAAAGCGCATAATGCTAAAAATTGTTGTTTCATAAATTGATTATTGTTAAAAACTTGATGCAAAACAACGCATCCCGGAGGCTGTACGAAATTTTATTTGATGAACGGTAAAGATGCTTTGACGAGAGTCCGGTTTAAAACAGAAAATAAAAAACGGAAGCCGTTATAGCTTCCGATACATTGTATTGGGTTGAATCTTAATAGGGCTGTTCTGTACAGTCGTTCGGAGGAAGACATCCGCCGCCGCCGGTTCCTCCACCGGTACCTCCGCCTCCGCTGCCAACACATCTTCCCGGGTTTCCATCATCATCCAATTGACAGGCTTTTCCGAAACTGCATTCACAATCTGTCCAGCAGCTGGCAGAATCGCCATTCATATGGCAGGTATCAATCATTCCATTTCCGGTAATGACAGACAGATCTTTTCTCAAAAGTTTTTTCATTTTTTTCATAATATTCTGATCTTTAAAAGTTTAATAGCCTTACTTGTAGGTATTTAGTAAATATAACGAAAAATCGGATCGGTTTTACACTTAAATATCCGGAAATGAATACGATATATGGATAGAAGCATCAAACAAAAAATAAACCCGCTGAGAAAGCGGGTTATCTGTAGTTATTTTTTGAATGTTAACTGTAAAGGAACAGTGACGGTAGAAGAGACAGGTTTTCCTTTGTCCTCTGCCGGCTTCCATTTTCCCTTGTCTTTAATGCGGTAAAAAGCCGCTTCAATGAAAGCGTTGACATCCTCATTGTTCCCTTTTACCTGAGGATCAAGGGCATTTCCTTTAGAATCCACTACAAAAGTCATTGTGGCTTTGTAGGTGTCAGATGAAAAGTTGAGAAAATCAAGATCAACTGCTTCATATAAAAACTTTTGAAAAGACACTTTCCCCTGATCATATTCAGCTTCTTTAGTAAGCTTTGATTTTACAGGCGGATCTAAAGCGATCATTTTCTGTCCTTCAGCAGAGGCTTTATCCAAAGCATCCTTATATGTTGATATTTTGTCTTCGGTAAGAAGCCATTCTTTCTTAGTCCTTAAATCATTAGGCTTGGGATATTTATTATACAAAGCGTTTTTCTTTCTTTCATACCGGGAATCTGCTCTCTGGAATTCAGAGACCTGGGCACTTCCGAGAATAAAAGTGAAAATACATGCTAATGCCAGGAACTTTTTCATGACTAAGCTTTTACAATGTTAATGATTACTTCAGTAGCTTTTTCCATGCTTTCCAAAGCGACATATTCATAAGGTCCGTGGAAGTTGATTCCTCCGGCAAAGATATTCGGACACGGAAGTCCCATGTAGGACAATTGTGCACCGTCTGTACCTCCTCTGATGGCTTTGATCTTAGGTTCAATGCCTGCTTCGGTCATTGCTTTTGCTGCAAGATCTACAATATGCATTTTCCCTTCAAACTGCTGTTTCATGTTTCTGTACTGCTCTTTGATCTCTACTTCAGCAGTCCCTTTACCATGCTTTTCGTTGAATTCGGCAACTTTTTCTTCCATGAATTTCTTTCTGGCTTCAAATTTATCAGCATCGTGATCACGGATGATGTATTGAAGTTTAGCTTCAGAGATATCTGCAGTAATATCCATTAAATGATAGAAACCATCAAATCCTTTAGTTGTAGAAGGCGTTTCATTGGCAGGAAGCATCTGTGCAAATTCAGCAGCCAGCAAAGCCGCATTGATCATTTTACCGTAAGCATATCCCGGGTGTACACTTAGTCCATGGATTTTTACAACAGCTCCGGCAGCGTTAAAGTTCTCATATTCAAGTTCTCCAACTTCTCCGCCATCCATTGTGTACGCCCATTCAGCACCGAATTTAGCCACATCGAATTTGTGAGCCCCTCTTCCGATTTCTTCATCCGGAGTAAATCCTACAGCAATTCTTCCGTGTTTGATTTCAGGATGAGCGATAAGATATTCTGCTGCTGTTACAATTTCTGCACAGCCTGCTTTGTCATCAGCTCCAAGAAGGGTATTTCCGTCAGTGGTGATCAACGTCTGACCGATATATTTTTTTAAACTTTCAAATCTGGACGGTGATAAGGTAAACCCTGTCGTCTGGTTCAGCAGAAGGTCATTACCGTCATAATTTTCCCAAACCTGAGGTTTTACATTTTCCCCACTGAAATCCGGTGATGTGTCGTAGTGTGAAATGAATCCTATCGTCGGCCTGTCATCATTCTCAAGATTAGAAGGAACATAGCCCATAATATAACCGTGCTCATCAATTGAAACATTTTCCAAACCGATCGTTCTCAGTTCTTCTGTGATATAATTGGCAATATCCCACTGGCGCTCAGTAGAAGGCGTAGATTCACTTTCTGCATCACTGGTTGAATATATTTTTACATAACTGAGAAAACGGTTCAGTAATTTTTCTTTCCACAATGGGCTGAATTCTATTGTACTCATTATTAGCATTAAATTTTAAACAAAGTTAGCAAATTTGATGTTCAGAATAGGTTATTTGAGGTCGAATATCAGTTATTGAAATTATAAATCACATATAAAACTTTGAAAATCAAAATAATGTTAGCTTTGTATGTACAGTATACTAAATAGTTTAGTTTTATTATATTTGAGAAAATCAAAAAGTAAAAATGTTTCTTACCGAATGTCCTAGAGATGCAATGCAGGGATGGGGAGAGTTTATCCCTACCGATAAAAAAATAGATTATATCAACTCCCTTATGGATGTTGGTTTTGATGTATTGGATTGTCTGAGCTTTGTTTCTCCAAAAGCAATTCCCCAGATGGCTGACTCTGATGAGGTGGCTGAAAATATTGATAAATCCCGTTCCGGAACTAAGGTTTCTGCTATTATCGGAAATTACAGAGGTGCTGAAAAAGCATTGAAACATCAGTCTGTGGATATTCTGGGGTTTCCGTTCTCAATTTCTGAAACATTCCAGCACAGAAATACCAATAAGAGCCAGGAAGAAGCCTTTGATGAAATTATCAGAATGCTTGAGCTGGTAAAAAGCGAGGGAAAGCAATTGAATATTTATTTTTCTATGGCTTTCGGAAACCCTTATGGAGAAATGTGGAAATGGGAAGATGTAGATCATTGGGCACAAAGATTTTCGGAAATAGGAGTAAAAGATATCTTACTTTCTGATACTACTGGAGTGGCCACCCCTGAAACCATTGCGCTTTTATTTGAAAAAATCCCGGGTAAATATCCGGAAATCAACTTCGGGGGGCATTTTCATAACCGTTATGAAGATTCTTATTCGAAATTAAAAGCGGCTTATGATCAGGGCTGCCGTAGATTCGACAGTGCCATCAAAGGTATTGGAGGCTGTCCCATGGCTAAAGATGATCTTGTGGGAAATATGCCTACAGAACAGGTGATCAATTTCATGAGTGTGGAAAAAGCAGATCACAGGCTGAACCTGCTGAACTTTGAAAGTTCTTACAATAAGGCGAAGGATATTTTTCACTTTTAAAAATAATCTAAAACCTTTTGCAGACACGGCAAATCACGCAGTGAAGATCTGTAAAAATAAATAACAACGGGAGCGGACTTTAGTCCGCTTTACTATATTCATCCATCCATCGGCTTTAGCCAAAACTTAATTGTAATCATTTAAAAATCAATAAAATGTCTCCAGTAATCTCACCGTCTGAATTAAAAAACCTTTCAAAAGAAAAGCTCATCATTCTTGATGCAAGAACAGGGAAAGATGTAAAGCAAAACTACCTGGAAAAACATATCAGAGGGGCCAGATTCATTGATCTGGATAAAGATCTTGCTGAGATAGGAGACAATGCTGCTTTTGGAGGAAGACATCCGCTTCCTGCTGTAGAAAAATTTGCAGAAACCCTTGCAGATCTGGGTATTTCTGAAGATTCGCATATCATTGTTTATGATGATAAAAACGGATCAAATGCAGCGGCAAGAGCATGGTGGATGCTAAAATCTTTTGGACTTGAAAATGTTCAGGTCCTGGATGGCGGAATGCAGTCTGCTGAAAATAATGGCGTGGACTTTTCTACCGGAGAAGAAACATTTGATAAAACCCCATTGATCCGTAAAGACCACTGGGCTCTTCCCATCTCCAGTCTGGAAGATGTTGAAAATGAACTGCAAAACAATTCTTCCACCGTCATTGATGTAAGAGATGCTTATCGCTACAAGGGTGAATCTGAGCCTATTGACCTGGTGGCAGGACATATTCCCGGAGCAATCAATATCCCTTTTTCTGAAAATCTGGATGAGAACGGAAACTTTCTGAAGCCGGAAATCATAAGGGAAAAATACAGCAGATTGTTAGAAAACAGAGCAGAGCATCTGATCGTTCACTGCGGCTCGGGAGTTACTGCATGCCATACGATCTTAGCTTTGAATTATGCAGGGTTTCCAATACCGGATCTGTATGTAGGCTCATGGAGTGAATGGAGCAGAAGGGAAGGAAAAGAAATTGCAAAAGAGCTTTAAGTGATATAAAACAAAAAGGATGTCTGACAGGCATCCTTTTGTTGTATACAATTGTTCAATTGCACTTATTTTTTATTTAAGTGAAGCAAAGAAATAATAATAAAGCCAATCCCTGTAATAAATGGGGGCTGAGCCTTCATCTGAATGCCTGAATAAAGCATATATATTCCGAGAAAGGCAAGGAGTATTGCTCCGGTTTTCTTTGCCATTGTTTTTGAATAATTTTATAGCATTCCCAATTCAAACTTAGCCTCTTCGCTCATCATATCCTTGTTCCAGCTAGGTTCGAAAGTAAGTTCCAGATCAACGCTTTTTACATTTTCCACTTCCGCGACCTTATCTTTCACTTCCTGTGGAAGCGTTTCTGCAACAGGGCAGTTCGGAGTAGTAAGGGTCATTATAATTTTTACATCAGCGTCATCGGAGATCTGTACATCATAAATCAGCCCTAATTCGTAAATATCTACCGGAATTTCGGGATCGTATACGGTTTTAAGCACGTTGATGATTTCTTCACCAATGTCAGCAATTTGATCGTCTGTAAATTTCATTTTTTAATCTAAATTGATATTCCTTTTCAACAAATCTTCCTGACGCATACGCCGGAAAATATTTGCCAAAGTTAAGACATCTTTTTCACAATAGTCAACAATTCTCTGCAAGTCTTTTTCTATGTAGTAAATTGATGAAACCATTGAGCCGTCAATATCATCCTTGGGAGTAGGAATCCCAAAGACATGAGCCAGCAGTTCCAGGGAAACAAAACTTTTATAATCCCCGAATTTCCACAGCTCCATCGTATCGATATGAGGAATTTCCCAGGGCTTTTTCCCGAACATCTGAAAAGGGGTCGGAGGCATCATTCCATTGATCAGATACCGTCTGGCGATCCAGGGAAAATCAAATTCTTTTCCGTTGTGAGCACAGAGAATAACATTATGAAGCCTCGGACTGTTGAAAATGGCCCCGAATTCCTGAAGCATTTTTTTCTCATCATGCCCGGAAAAACTTTTTATTTTCAGTGTATCATTCTTTTCAACCATTCCGATGGTGATGCAGATGATTTTTCCGAACTCAGCCATAATACCGGCCCTGTCATAGAACTCTTCTGCAGAAACCTCATCTTTTCTCTGAAATTTAGTTTTTTTGTCCCAGAGATGCTGTTCTGTTTCAGACAGTTCATCCCAGGATCCTGCCTGTGGAACTGTTTCAATATCAAGAAATAAAACTCTTTCTAAGGGAATGTTTTGGATCATTTTTTGCTTTTTTATAAACCGTAATATATGACATAATAAACTAATTATCCAAAGCGTTTTTATAATACATAAAATATATTCTTATGAAGAAATTATTTATTGTGGGAAGCAGTATCGGTTTATTATTCATAAGCTCATGTAATGATTCAGATGAAAATGGTACTGCAACAGTGAATGTGAGACTTACCGATGGTCCTGCAGCATATGATGCTGTAAATATTGATATTCAAAAAATTGAAATTAACAGCAATGGTGAATGGACCTCATTAAACTTTCCTACTCCGGGCGTTTATAATCTGCTTAAATTTAAAAACGGGACAGATGTTGTTCTGGGGCAGGCAGTACTCCCGGAAGGTAATGTGTCTCAGATGAGAATGGTTCTCGGTCCCAATAACAGTATCGTGGTAAACGGAGTGTCTTATCCGTTACAGACTCCGTCAGCCCAGCAAAGCGGACTGAAGTTTAACTGGCATCAGACATTATCTGCCAACGGAGCCTATACCGTATGGATCGATTTTGATGCCGGAAGATCAGTGGTAACAACAGGAAATGGTTCTTATATATTAAAGCCGGTGATCAGAACATTCTCAGAACTGACCAACGGCCAGATAAAAGGATACGTTCAGCCACAGGCAGCGCAGGCTGTAGTGCATGCCATTATGGCTTCCGATACTATTTCCACGGCAATTCCTAATCCTGACGGCTTTTTTATGTTCTCAGGCCTTCCTCAGGGAAATTATACGGTTTCCTATGACGCCGCAAATAATACAGGCTACACAGACGAAAATACGGGAAATGTAACGGTTACCTTCGGTCAGGTGACTAATCTTGGAATAAAAACATTGCATCAGTAATGCGTGGTATTCAACCAAATATAAAACCCTTACAGCATCACTGTAAGGGTTTTATATTTATAGAAGGCTATCCTACCTGCATTCCGTTTTTTGTGGGTAATGAAGGAGTCAGAAGAGTGACGTCTTTTTTATCTTCACCATATAATCCGAGCACAAGGCACTCGCTGAAGAAGTTGGCAATCTGTTTTTTAGGGAAATTCACCACTGCCAGGATTTGTTTTCCTATCAGTTCTTCTTTCTGATAAAGGGAAGTAATCTGTGCAGAGGATTTTCTTATTCCAAGATCTCCGAAATCTATTTCCAGCTGGTAAGACGGGTTTCTTGCTTTCTCAAAATCATTTACAGAGATGATGGTTCCGCATCGGATATCTATTTTTTCAAAATCTGCCCAGGTAATGTCAGGTTTTAAGTTCATGGTAAATTGCTGATTAAATGTTCTACTTCTGTTTTCTGTTCTGCATATTTTTGTTGTAATTCTGAACCTTCGCCCATTCTTCTGTAGTATTCCAGGGCTTTTCCGCCAAAGAATTTTTTATGGAAATCCGAAACTTCCGGAACCTGCGGAAAGACTTTGTGAAAAAGCATCTCATAATAGGCCTGAAATTCTCTTTCATTCTTATCTTCAATTACCTGTCCGGGCGCTTTTTGTCTTACATGGAGCATTTCGTGGGCTACCATATTGAGAACAAGATTCAGGTCAAAATCAAATAAATTTTTCGGGATCATAACGGTCTGCGGCCCGCCCAGCTCTCCTTCAGCGGTAAGAAGCATCGAATTGGGAGAAAGCTCTTCCCTGAATCCGAATCCTGCAAAGTTTTCATGTTCCAGATTAAAAGAGTGGATCAGATATTTTGCTGCATCCAGAATCTGGTTGTGTTCTTTGTAAGCTTCAAGGTGTAAGTTGACCTGCTCAAAATTCATTTGAAATATGTTTTATAACAAATGTATTAAAATATTGAGAATACTAAGGCTGTTTGTCCCAAAGCTTTAGCATATGGGAGCAAAAAATAATTTTTATACGTCAACTTCTGTCGCTTCTGCGATGGATATTTGCTTCAGAAAAAAACACACATGAAACTAGACTTAAAAATTCGGGGTGGACATCTTTTGCCGGAAACCACCTAAAAAAATAAGGCTAAAACCTGAAGATTACTCTACTAAAAAGAGCTTCAGATCTTAACCTATTTTAAAATCAACCCAATTTACAAAAAAAATGGAAGCAATTAATCAAAATAATGGCTCACAAACTTTATTCAGATTTGCGACAATGCGTAGCGCTGAGCTGTCTGAACCCAAAAACAAAGAAAGAAGATTTATTTTCAGAAATGCTCTTACACAAAAAGGAGTAATTGATTCAAGAGTAGAAGCCGGAGAATCTTTGAAGGATGTCTGTGAGAGGATTAGGGACTTAATAGTTGAAACTGAGGCCTCTTTAAAAGCAAAAAATATAGCATTTTATGAACTGGCTGTTTGGGTAGCAAAAAATAAAGAAAAAGCTACTAAAACTGAATTTGATGAAAAGATCAATACGTATAAAAAATCTCAGGAAATTGTTGAAATCAATTCTACAATCTGGGATAATCTGATCTATCAGGTGGTGACTCAAAAGGATTTTTATGCAAAAGAAACGTTAATGCAGTTTTTGCATTTAAATCATATATTGTCTAATTACTATGGAACCCAGGAGCAATATGAAGATGTAATCAAAGCTAAAGTAGTTCTTCCCAAGGAACTTTTCAAGGCAAAAGAAAGAACATCTTCAAATAATACGGTAGTTTCAAGGGCAGATGGTAAAATGTCAGGTAATATCCCATTCAATAAAAGTAATCTGAAATTTGCAGAAGCCACGATAAATCTAAAAAGAAACAGGGATCTGACTACTACTCTAAAAGAATTTGAAAAAAATTATCAAAAAGAATATGAGTCAGCTTATGGTCTTGCTTATGCGGAATACTTAGAAAGGACCAGACCGGCTCAGGCAGAATATGATAGGCAGATAAAGGAACAGGAATATCAAAAGGAAATTTTTCTGGCAGCAAAAAATAACGAGGGCTTATCAAGCTTAAAATATATTCCGGTTCCGGAGGTCCCTGTTTTTAAATTTGATTTTCGTCCTGAAATCGATGCCGAAGGTTTGTTGCGAACATTAGGTCAGGAAAATACCGAAACGTTACTCCGGATCTTTAAAACTTCCGATCTTACTGAAGCCCTGAAAGGAGTCTCTACATTTACAGAGCTTTTTCAAACCATTGAGCAAAATAATCTGCTGTTAGAGCAAGTCATTTTAAATAATACAAACCTTAATCCACAGGTCTCCAAAACTGTGGGAGGTGTTGTTATTCCTGTAACACAATCAATCAATACTCAGGAAATTTCTTTTACTGCTGCGACATGGAATGGTATGGGAGTGGGTGACCATTCCATGATTTTGACAACCGATATCAATGATCCTAAACATATTGTAAGTGGAAAATACAAGATCAAATCTGAAGATCAAAACGTTTTGGCTAGCGGTACTTTAGCGTCCACTTTTGATGCTCCCAATGTAACATCTTTATTTAATACGCCGGAAAAAATACCAAATACTACGATAAGGGGATATGAGGTTTTTTTGTTAGAAGGAGAAGTTACTCTTAATGATGGCCTTGTATACACGATGAAAGGTAAGCTGTTATGGACAGCAAACAGTATATACAGATTTCAGGGAAGTGGAACATTTACATTAAAAAATAAAGAAACTGGAAATGAAGGGGGAGGACCCGGTAACTGTCTGCCTGTTTTATTAAGGACCCGGTCTTTTCAGAACTATTCGGATAGATGGTTGCTAAGTATGACGCCTAGAGAAACCACATCACTATTCTCATCAGCTTCAGGAACGGTAAAAATATTGGATAACAACGGTAATGTAGTTCAAACCTCAAATCAACTAAAAGTTGCCGGTGGAGGAGATTACTTATCTCTGTTTAGTGATGGCGTTCTGCCTCAGTTGCAGATTACAGATGCTATAAAGAATGGTTGTCAGCTTGAAGCAGAGCTTACTCTTGATGACGGAAAGGTATATACCTGTAAAATTCCTATGACGACATATACTGCAGGAGGAATAGATTCAGTAACGAAAATTTATAATCTGACAGGTGAAGGAAGTATCTGTCTGAAAGGTAAAGATAACCAGACAACACCAGAAGAGGATCAACCGTTTATCCCTTCCGGATTTGGAATGAGAAACATTGGTATTGCTGATTACCGAAAAGTAGAACAAAGTACTTATTGCTATGTAGAGGGAGAAGTGTCCCACATTGAAAATATCATGGCAAAAGAATATAAGGAGAAATCAACCAGGAGACTTAAAAGAAGTGAATCTCAAACCACCAGATCCACAGAATCTGAAAAAGAGAAATTAACGGATACTACTTCTACGGAGAGAAATGAGATGCAAAGCGAAATTTCAAAAGTTCTTCAGGAATCCAAAGATTTTGCAGCACAGGCTGGATTTAACGCATCATGGGGAGTGGGAGCAAAGTATATGCTAAATACTGCTGCCAACTATGCTACTCATAGCTCCAAAGAAGAAAGTAACAGACAGGCTGTTACCGAGGCTAAAGATGTTACGGCAAGAGCCCTGGAAAGGATTATTACAAAAGTAAAAGAAGAACGTATTGACAAAATACTGGAAGAATATGAAGAAAACAATAAGCATGGGTTTGATAACACCAAGGGGAATAATCATGTTGTAGGTGTTTACCGTTGGGTAGATAAAGTGGTGAAGAACCAAATCTTTAACTACGGAAAACGTATGATGTTTGAGTTTATGATTCCTGAACCCGCCAAACTACATGCTCTTGGAATAAAAATAAGCAATACTTCTGAAAATCAATTGGTAAAACCAATTGATCCAAGAGAATCTCCCGGTATGCAGATCAAAGACTGGAGTGCCCTTGCAGATTCCACCAAACTGAAATATTGGTTAGGTTATTATAATGTAGAGGTGGATGAAAGACTTGAGCCTGTAATCTATGTTGGAAAATCAATTGATTATTCTTCCACAGAATCAAAACAGGCATCATCAAAATCAGATCTTATTGCCATTCCGGAACATTACATTACTGAATCTTATGTTGTGAAAAGCAGTAATTCTTTTCCTGGTTATAATGGCTGGGGAAGCGGAGCCAGTTTATTAGTGGGAGGAGAAAGCTCACCCAACGCATTTTTAAAATTTGTCAGAGAGGTTCCAATCACAATTGCAACCACCAATGCTCATTATTTCCATGCCACAGTTAATATCAAATGCGTTTTGCAGGAAGAATATAAAAACGGATGGCTGCAGAAAACGTTCAATAAAATTATTGAAGCCTATAAAGTGGAGTTGAGTAAATATGAAGCTGCATTGGCAGATGCAAAAGCTGTAGGAGTTCAGATCAAAGGATCAAATCCTGGGTTCTACAGAAAAATAGAAAATACAATTTTAAGAAGAAATTGTATTTCCTATATGCTTAATCAAAATCCTGAGGCGTTACTCACTTTTGGCAAAAAGAGATATTATACCAATGATAATTCCACTACAGAAACTTTTGAAAATACAGATATTAAAGTGGATGAAAAGCTTGACAGATATGCTGCCTTTGTCAAATTTATGGAACAGGCATTTGAGTGGGAAATCATGAGCTACTATTTCTATCCTTATTATTGGGGTGAAAGAAAGTCATGGGCAGATTTGTATCAGTTTGATGATAATGATCCTACTTTCAGAGCTTTTATGCAGTCGGGTATGGCAAGAGTAATTGTTACGGTAAGACCAGGTTTCGAAGAAGCAGTGAGACATTTCCTGGCCACAGGACAAATCTGGAACGGAGGGGAAGTTCCTGTCATTGACGATCCTCTATTCTTATCTATTGTGGATGAATTACGCTCTCCAAAAGCAACCAAAGAAGGAGAACCGTGGAGAGAGAAGATTCCTACCTCCCTTACCATTCTTCAGGCAGGATCTATTGGGCTGAAAGTTGAAAAAGCTTTGCCTTGCAACTGTGAACCGGATGTGAAGTTTGATGATGAATTGGGGAATTTCTGTGCTACTAATTTTGAATCCACTGACCATCTTTTAGGAGTGGAAACCGGTGAAGGACAGAAAATCATCTCAGGAGACTGGATCTAAGAAAAATTATTAATCAAAAAAATACGAATATGTCTATTATAGGAAAAATTATACGTGTAAATGAATTGCCTCCAATAGGAGAAAGAGAAACCAATGTCATTTACCAGGTAGCCGAACCGGGCTCACCCATTTATACAGATTACGCGATTGATCAGAATGGAGACCTGAAAACCCATGCCGTTACCGATGGCAGTATTCCGCTGGAACTGGCAGATACCCATCTTTCGATTTCAAATGCTGCATTTGTTACAGAAGGAATCAAAAGCCAGGCGCAGTACAATACGCATACGAGAGAAAAGCTGGATCAAAAGCTGGATATGCCTTCCGTTGAAGGAAATGCCCAGGATTATCCAAAAATTGTAGGACTGGATGATAATGGAAAAGTAGCAAAACTGCCGGCGGGAGATCTGGGAAAAAACATAGCCAATTCTTCTCTCACTACTGTGCCAGGCGCAGGATTGGCACTTGGAGCCAACTGGACTCTGAGCACTTCCGGGTTTTATTATTTGATAACAGGGTTAAGTGATAAATCTGCAGATACAACCTTCAACAGAATGATGGTACAGAACTCTTCCGGGCAGATTTCGTGGAGCAATGGTAAAAATATGATTTCCAATTACCCACTATTGTTGAATGATACGGAAAAATTAGCATGGAGAAACCGTATGAAACTTTCGACAGAGAACTTTTCAACCGGAACTCCCAGAATAGATGTACTGCTACTGCCATTTATTGACAATACAAAAAACTTTATTCAATACACCACATTAGTAGGATTAAACTTATTTGTAGATAACGTCTCTCCTAATGCACATATTAAAGTGAAAAGGATGAAAGATGTTAATGGAATCAATTTGTCAGTTCCTGAAGAATATAACATAGATAATTTTACTGTAATGCAAAACTTTCCCAATAATCTGAATTTTGGGATCAACTGGAGTACAAAGCCGGAGGGATATTATCAGGTATTCGTTACCCATAATGGGCTGACAAATGCAAGTTCCCCAGAGTTGATTGTAAAAGCAGGACTTACATATAGCCAATTTACAGGAATTGCTAATTGGACAACAGTAACGGGAAGCGCAACAATAACTGATACCTCTATTTCATTATCTCAAGGTTCAACAGCGCAATCCGATAATTTAATTTCTATTTCTGATATTAATTCCGGCTTTATGGTTTCTTTTTTAGTAAATAATAATCTGGGCAACTACGGGGCTAATTTTGTCAATAACTTTCAAGGAGGAATTTTGGGAGAGGATGGATCATTTTATGGTTTTATAAATTATGGTGGTGATGGAAGCTGGAAAATTCATCAGGGTGATCTTTTGCCTGTGAGAAATGAAACCTTTCATATCGCATATTATAACGGAGTTGTATATATCATTGCTGAAAGTAATGGAATAACCTATCAACAATTTAACTCTTCCTTTAACTTGCATCCTAAGAGATTTTACCTCGCAAGAGGAACTGGCGGTCAAGGATCGCTGTCTATGAATTTACTTGGAAAAATATTATTGTCTTAACAAAATAAAATTATGAATACACATTTAATTATACCGGAAAATATTAAGGAAATCCTTACCAACATTGAAAATACACCCCTGAATCTTGCAGAACTACCGCTACAGGAGCACCCAAAACTGCCACAATTTGAAAGAAGTATCAGGGTTTTGGATATAGATGCCAAATCCAAACAGCAATTTATCTCTTTCAGATATGAGCAGGTATTGAAAGACAGGGAGACAGGAGAAGAGGTCAACATCTCACTTCCGGCTCCTGAATGGGTTATCTATAAAGAAACGTGGAGCTACCTCCGTGACGATAAGAACAATCTGATAGAGCTTCCTTTGGTTGCGGCTACAGCTGATATGGATACTGATAAAGTAAAAGTACCAAGTTATCAGTATATGCTTTGGCTGTTGAAAAATAATAAGGCAGGTTTTACTGAGCTGCTGGCCTCTTATCTGGATGAATTTGTGAAAAATTGCAGAGACAGTCTGGACAAGCTTTCCTAAGAAGTATTAATTAATGGCAGAGTGTAATGCTCTGCCTTTTTCAAAAAAAGAAAAAATGATGGAAACACTTGAACTCAGAGAAATCATCAGTAAAGAATGGCGTACCGATGATTTTATAAGAAAACAGCTGTTGTGTAATAAACTGAAATACAGCAATCAGCTCAGAATGCATTTTATTTTGGACTACAATATCAATGATTATGATGGAATTGCTGAAGAAAAATACATAAAGGATGATAACGAGAGCAATATATATTTAAAAACATATCTCAATAAGAATGCTGAGATTGTTGATCTGGTCCAAACAGAGTGTGAAATCAAATTTGTGATTAATGCTGCACAAGAGCAGATTTCCTGTCAGCTTATTTACTTCTTTCACAGAGATGCCGACCGGGAAGAACTTAGGAGAAAGAAAGCTATTATATTGGAAACCTTTTCCTATGAGGAATTCAGGAGATTGGTCATGCATGTAGGATTTGATGATTTTGAAAATTATTATAAATACAAAAACTACTTCACAGAAATCTTTAAATCAAGTTTTCTTAAAGCAAAGAGCGCAGAGGAGCTTAAATTTCTTTACAGCAAGGCGCCAGAATTTGTTCTTCAGGGAATGGCTCTTGAAAATGAAACGTTATTCGGACATCTGCTTGCCTTAACAAAACTTGATGATACCGGAATTTTCAGTGGATGGAAGGATGGAAGTTCTGCTTTAGTCAACGTCTTGAAAGCATTTCCTGATCATATTTTTTTATTGAATAAGTTCAGAAAAAGCCCTGAACTCTGTAACAGGATTTATTTCAATCTGGATGGAGCAAGCGAGTTTAATGGAGAAATGAAATCCAACCGTCTCATTTTTGCTACCATTCTGATGCAGTATTGTTTGTTTTCTTACAGCCGTCCAAAAGCAGGAGCTCCAACTTTCAGAATAGGAAATGAGTATAAAGTCAATACTGAAGTCTTTGGGCTTGCGGGAGATATATTGGGTTTTGGAAAATCAGATGAAAAAACTTTTTTTCTTCAGCAGCAGAAAGAAGTGACAAAAAGAGTTTTCATCGTACCTAAAGAAGGAGATCCTAATGCAACAGAACAGGTAACAGAAGATCTGGATGAAGGAGCAGAGTTTTATCCTCTCGACATGGTTTATTTTATAAAGCAACAGACATCAGAAACCAATGAAGGAGAGGAACAGCAAGGTACAATTATGATGGTTCCGGCTATTTATGTAAAAGCATGGGCTGATGCCGAAAAATGGGAAGATATTAATGAAACCATCCGGATTGTGGCTGATATGGTAGGAGTCGTTTTTGGAATCGGAACATTAGCATTATCCGGAAACCCATACCTGCTCTTGGCTGCGGCGGCAGATCTCAGTTTGGCATTACCGGATCTCACCATACAGGCATTCCGGGCAGAAATTGCCAAGCTTCCCGGAGGAGATGAGTTTCTGCGGCAGTGGGATCTTATTTATAACGTATTGGGATCTGCTGTAGCTGCACCACAGCTTGTCGTTGGTTTAGCACAACTTACTGCTGCTTTTTACAGAAGTTGCTTAAGTTTATTGAGAGCATCAGTGAATGTTGCAGAAAATGTGAAACAGGGCTTGCGTGCAAGTGCAATTTCCGTATTTTTGGATCTGAACAGTGGCACTTTTCAAAGAAAAGACCTTCGTATGTTTAGTCCTACAGAATGGGTAATCCCAAGCGCAGGGTTCATTTCAAAAACATCAGAATGTGATGCTTTGATACAAAATGGAGCTTTCTTTATAGACCTAAATATAAATGCAGTTGCCAGTAAAAAAGAATTTGGTCTTGTTTATAATGGAAAAGTAATAGTAAAGGGAAATAGATTTGATAAATCTTACGCTGGAACTTTACAAAATCTAAAAAAAGTAAGTCATAATGTAGATAAGGTAAAAGAATATTTGGACAGCTTAGAAAGATTTTCAAATATACAATCTGGAGAAGCTTTTAAACATCTTTATGAAGTCCTCCCTTTGTTTAATAAAAAAATAATTGTTGTTGATGGTAAAGAGTTTTTAGTCGAAGTATCAACTACACATTGTGTTAATATGGTTTTGGCTGTTGATGAATATTTAAAAACTGGAAAAATATCAATAGCTCTTCCTTCAGGCAGACAAAAAATTGAAGTTTTGTCAACTCTTTATAATGAAAAATATAATAGATTTACATATTTCCAAAGAAAGACAATTCCGCAAATAAAAATAAATATGAAGGAAGGGGAAAGAGGGATTATATTTGGAGAAAGAACATATCCAGACCCCGGGCATGTTTTTAATATTATTAAAAAAGACGGGGAGCTACATTTTCCAGATGGACAAGCAGGTAAAGGTGCGAACCTTAAAGATGGGTTTGAGTACTTTAAATATTTAAAAATAGAATAATTATGTTAACAGAAAATGAGATATTAAAGATTGCAAAAAAATACGTTTCAGAATCTGAAAAAGATTTCAAAACTCAAATGGTTCTATTAGAAGATTATATAGTAAAGAAAAGTTATGGGTACATATTTTTTTATACTACTAAGGCAAAATTTGAGAATCCGGAAAGTGAAATTGATATTGTGGGAAATGCTCCTTTTATAGTAGAACGTAAATCTGGTAAAATAGTTGAATTTGGAACAGCTAGGTCTTCAACTTATTACATTGAAGAATATGAAGCAGGCAGATGGCCTTTAAAGAACTTTTAAAATATTATAATTCTCTATATATTGATTTAATGGATACTTTGTCATAAATTGAGAGAAAAATAGAGTTTTAAAAGAAATAATTAAAGTTGATAACTTAGTGGAGATTATATGATCAGATTATCTGAAATAGAAAATATGTAAAAAAGAGGCTGTCTCAAAAGTGAGACAGCCTCATTGTTATTGAAAATCCAAAACTCACTAAGGATGCTCATTTCTTGCTCTGATCACCAGATTTACCAGATCTGATCCGCCGCTTGCAAAATTATCGTTCGGATTGTGAGCACTTTGGGTGGCTACAGCATAAGGTGCCCCATCCCAGTAACCCCAGAAAGGACCTCCGCTTTGTCCCGGCCAGATATCGGCTTTATGGCTCATGCTTTCATTGTCGTCGGCACTCCAGAAGTCACCATCCAGGGCAATTCCGGTTTGATAAGTGGGTCTCTGGGTTCCGGTAAGATCTCCCGGATAACCTGCATGAGTCCAGTAGGCGCCTCCGTCCCATGAATCGGAGTAGGATTTTGATCCCAGCCATCCCGTGCTGTTTCCTATGGGTCTGTCTAAGACAATAACGACATAGTCATATTGTATTTCCGTAGAATCGATGCCGGGGCCGGATACTTTATACTTATAATAGGTCAGCGTACCCCAGGCGGTTCCGTAGGGAGCACTTCCGTTATAATACATTGGGGTAAATTTCAGCCACCCTGTAGTATTGTTAGCCTGCCAGTCAACAATATGGGAACAGGTAAGAAGGTGTCTTGGTCCGATCATAACGCCGCTTCCTGAGCCTAAAGCACTTTCAACCCTGCCGACACATCTCCATGGATATGCCGTAGAATTATAAACTTTTCTTTGATCGGCCCCGAATATCGTTCTTGCATTTTCAGGAGTTAAGAAAGAATCCCTGTCAATAAATTTAGGCTTACGGTCTTTTTTAGGCTCTAATTTTGGGCTGTATTCAAAATCAGCATGGGTAGGGTAAAAGTGATCCGTTTCAACAGATCTGTTTTCGGCTGTTTTTTCATCCATAAGCATTCCTATAGCCTTCATTCCTTTAGGGAAAGTTCTTCCGTTAATGGTTTCCATGGCTGGTGCCTGGCTGAATAGTTTTTCAACAGCAGCTGGTTTTTCAGTTGATTTTGCTTTCACAGTTCTGAGTCTTGATACTTCTTCAGAAGTCATTGGGTTGTTGTTTTCAATTTTAGACATGATTATTATTTTTAATCTGATTATTTCCTACTCTTTTAATGGTTTTTCGGATTCCACCGGTAATGGGTATTGTTTAATTGAATATTTTTTGGGAAAATTCTGTGCTTATACTTTCTGTTTGGTTGATCTGGGCGGCTCCCATAGCTGCTAAGGCAATAGCAACCTGTTTATCAAGGGTTTTTCTGACAATATTTCCGTTGGTTGCCCGTAATATTTTACAGAAATGATAGGTAAAGTAACCTCTTATCTGCCCGCTCAAATTTCCTTCCATAGATACCTGGTTGTCCCTGGCTGCAGCCCATAAGGTGTGATTCATCCCGGCAACAGGTACGAGGGCTTTGGTAAGGACGGCTGATTTTTTAGCATGCTTGGAAGACTCCATTTCATTGGCATAGGTCATGTAAAATTCATCTTCAAGCATTGGCGGAATAAAACGTGCTGTTTCATTGAGGAAATCTGTTTCCAGTCCCAGGTCCATTTTTCTGGTTCCTGTTCCTGAATAGCAGCAGTCAAAAATGACCTCCATATTCACTCCGGCTTTTAACTTGCTGAGGACGGTTTTAAAATCATCATCACGAATTACGCCGGCACTTGCATAGTCGTGTGGGCAAACGGCCTCATCCAGGCCATCTATCTCCAGATCAGAACCGATGTTGGCAACTCTGGTTCCGTGTCCTGAATAATAGAACACAAGAGAATCTCCTTTTACACTTGTGCTGATCATTGATTTCAGATAATTCAATATATTGGCCCTTGTAGCATTCTGGTTGGTCAGGATTTTAATCTTTGCCGGACTAAAGCCACAGATCACCAATGTATTGGCCATATCTCTCGCATCATTTACACAGCCGTTGAGGTCCGGCCCTCCGTATCCGATAGGTGCGTAGTCATTAATACCTACAATAAGTGCTTTTTTCATTGTATTAGTTTTAAAATTTTCCCTACTCTGTTCCGGCTTTTCGGGTTCTGCCTTTCTTTGTTTTTCTGTGACAAAATTCCACCATTCTGAGGCACAAAAACAGAGGATAAAACTCTATTTTGGAAAGGTGAAAAGCCCCTTTTTTTAAGATTTTTATACTTTGATTGTCAGGTGGATGTAATAAAAAATCCGGCAGCTGAATAAGCTGCCGGATAATAGGTAGAAGGTAAAGATTTTTATTATTGATTCAATAAATAGGGTGCAAATACCCTCAGCAAAGATCATGTTTTAAAGCAAAAAGGACCAGGCCCGCTCTGTTCTTGATATCCAGTTTAAGGAAAACAGAATCTCTGTAACCGTCAATGGTTTTGGGGCTTAAGCACATTTTATCGGCTATTTCCTTATAGGTAAGTTCACTGCAGGCCCATTTTATAAATTCCTTTTCCCTGTCTTTCAGCTCCGAAAGAAGAGAAGCGGTCTTTATCTCTTCTGTTTTTACTTTCAATAATTTCTGGGCGACAAAATCTGTATAAAAGCTTCCCTTTTCAAAGACGGTATCTATAGCCTGAAAGAGAATGGACGGCTGCATATCTTTCAGCAGATATCCTTTAGCTCCGGCTTTCAGCATCTTGATGAGTATTTTTTCGTCATCATCCATGGTCAGGGCAATCACTCTGATGTCGGGGAAGTGCTCGCTGAGCCATTCTGTAGTTTCTATGCCGTTTTTATAAGGCATATTCACATCCATCAGGACTACAGCAGGCAATTCGGATGCTTTTTCCACTGCTGCAATAAAATCTTCCCCGTTGGGATGATTCATAATCACTTTATATTGAGTGTTTTCTGTGATCATGTTTTCCAGTGCTTTGGAAATTAAAGTATGATCATCAACAATGGCTATGGGAATCGTTTTCATAATAAATTTTTGTAGTAGGTTATCAAAATCTGTGTTCCTTTATTCAATTCTGATTGTATAGACAGGCTGGCATGGATCAGTTTGGCCCTCAGTTCCATATTTTTCAATCCGGAACCGTCCTGAATAATGCTTGTATCAAAACCTTTTCCGTTGTCAGATATCCTGATGTGGAGCGTTTCACTATTGTCGTGCAGCTGTATGGATACGTTTTTGGCTTTAGAGTGTTTGAGGATATTGCTGATGCTTTCCTGAACAATTCTGAAGAGGATCAGGCCGTGTTTAGGGGAAATATCAATATCCTGTTTTTCAGTGATGAATTCTATTTTTAATAATTTAAGCTTTTTTATCCTTTGAACCTCTCTTTCTATGGATTCTGCCAGTCCGAAATGAATGATCTGTTCAGTGATTAATGTTTTAGACAGATTTCTTATATCCTGTATGCATTCACCCAGCAATTCATTCAGCTCATGCAGTTCATCTTTCTCTGCATTTTTAAGCTTGGTGATCAGTTGATTCTGCCGCAGCCGGACAACGGAAAGTTTTTGCCCCAGATCATCATGAAGTTCCTGACCTATATAATTGAGGGTTTGTTCCTTGATCTCCACCTGGGACGTGGCCAGTTCTTTTTCAAAGCGGAGATCTTTTTCTTTCTGCGCAATCAGAAGGTTGGTCTTTTTCTTAATAAAAACCACATAAATGAAGATCATTGTCAGAACAACGATGAATAAGGTTATTGTGGAGATAATGACCAAATTGTTTTCTTCCATAGATCAGCGGTTTTATTTGATTCTGTCCTGCCTGTTCCAGAGTAAACCCAGTATGAGAATGCTGTTGCTGATCAGATTCAGCATAAATAAGATAAAAAAGTAAATTCCCTCTGAAACGGTAGCCCTGAAAAAAAGAATCGGGATACTTCCGATAAAAAGAATCATTAAAGCAACCGATATCCAGAAGGGTAAATAGTTGTTGATGGCCAGTATTTTATCCGAATTAAAAGTCTGATACAGGAACAGGATGACTGAAAATAACAGGAGAAGAATATCTATATAAAGCATATCAAAAGAAAAATGATGGAGCAGATCATCTTCCTTATACAACATAACAGCAATATTGAACAGAAAAAGAACTAAAATAATGAACTGTATCTTTTTAAGCAGCGGAACATATAATAACTGATAATAATAAAACAGATACAAAAAAAAGACAATCATTAAAAATCCGATGACATAAAACACATCTGTAGGAAGCCCGGTCAGGTCATAGTAGAAATAACAGAATATATCAATCAGGGAAAACAAAAAGTATCCAATGATAAAGAACAGATTCTCTTTTCCGGTTTTCCTGTACTTGATGGTCATCAGAATCATCACGATGATGGATATGCCCATAGATATCAGTTTCCCTGTGTCAATATTCCAGTTCATAGTCTTGTTTTTTTATTGCATACCTGCTGCTGAAGCTTTAGGGGGTGGTGCCAGGTTGGTCATATTCATAGGATCAATAGTCTGTACATCTATATTTTCCTCCGATGTGACTGTTCTGTACATCACTTTTACATTATCGTTTTTTCTTTTTTGTGAGGTAGGCATCAGAAATAGGGTCTGATAGCCGGCGTATTCAGGTTTGGCCATTTTGTTTCTGGGATGATTTACAGGATATTTTCCCATGTAAATTCTGATTCCCGGATTTTTTAACTTTTGTTTTTTTGCATTTTCTTTTACGTATTGAATATAGCCTTCCATTTCTTCCAGAGAAAACCAATACCATCGTGAGTCAGGTTCACCATTGCGGTACTTGGTAAGAATCATGTTATTGGTTCTGGAGTATTCATCATAAAGGACCTGGGCTTCTTTATAACTGATCAGTTTCTTTTTATAACTGTCGTTAACGGGTTCTTTAGGAGGTTCAGTACAACGGGTACAGCTGAGTAAACAGAAAATCAGAATAAAAGCTGCACAAAGCGGGTTTAAAATTTTAGTAAAAAAGGACGTTTTCATTTTTATGGTTTTTAATTTTATATGGCAAAATTAGCTAACGGGTCAACTATAAAAAAGGGTGAAAACACTGTTTTTATCCTATACTAAATTTACGACTTTTTGATATTCAGTAGGATAGGGATGATCAGATTTATTTTTATTTCAAAAAGAACATTCCAATTGTATCCATTAAAATAAAAGGATCTGTGTCTTAGTTTATCCATCGAATCTTCCGAAATTGAGTCTGGAATAAAATGCAGAACAGAAACATGAAAATCACAACGGCAGATCTTAAAAAAAGCAAAAGTTTCCGGAAAGAACTCCTTCAGTCTGCATTTTTTATAAGAATGAATCTTGTTCTGACCAATAATGCATTTCATTTATGAAGCTCTATTTCTTCTCAACGGAGCCCATGAATTATAAGAAAATTATCATCAGGCATTAATCGCTTTGATGTCCTGATACCATTTATTAAGGATGGCCTTCTGTATTTGAAAATGCAGAGGGCTTTTTTATAAAATATTTTAAAATTCCATACCGGCCTTCATTCATTTTACACTATCATTAAAAAACAGGACCGGAAAAGACTTCCGGTCCTGTTAAACAAGATTAAGTGTAAAATTTAGCCTGGTTAAGGGCAAAAAGGATAATTCAAATGTGTACAGATTTCTATTGATCTTAATCTATGTTTAAAGGGATTGATAGTAATGGAATTTTATTTTTATAGGCCATGATGGCTGTTTTACTGCGGTGGAAAAGTGATTCCAGAAGATTGTATTTGTAAGGAACCATGGTAAGAAGATCCGGATTGGTCAGCCTGATTTCCTCTTCAATGGCTTTGATCACCTCAATAGACTGGATCATTTTAAAGCTGTATTTAATATCATTCAGGTCATATCCGGAATTCAGGTCAATATCATGAATGACCTCTGTGAAATCTTCTATACTTTCAGTGACATTAAACACCTCAATCTCAGCGTCAAATTTATTGATGAAATAATAAATGTCATTCATTGCTGACCACGTCATGTTCTTGTGGGTATCGTAGGAAAAAAGAATTTTTCGGATCCCTGTGTATTCTATATGAGCCGGAATGATCAATACCGGTTTCTTTATCCTGTGTATGGCCCGGATAACATTATTGCCCAACAGTTTCTGCTCAAGAGTCTTTTCTGCCATTCCCATCACAATAAAATCACACTCATGAATGTTCAGGCAATTCTCCAGCTCTTCAATAAAATTACCTGATGCCAGATGATATTCCGTCTCTATAGAATACAGACTGTTGATTTCCGCTGCTTTATCAGACAGTTTGGTTTGATTTTTAAGCGTCTGGGTATAAAAAAAATCTGCTGATGCCTGGGCATTCAGTGCATGAATGGAAACCGTCTGAAGAGTAAAAAGTACGATTCTGTATTTATTTTCTTTAGCCAGGGAAGCTGCGTAATGAGTCGCATTTTCAGCTTCATGGGAAAAATCTGTGCAGACAATTATTGTTTTCATTGTACCGGATTTTGATATGACAAAACTAAGGCAGGAACCCATAGCCTTATCATAAAAATATTGTGACATTGCATAAAATGAGGATGAAATGTCTTTTTCCGGTGATGAAACGTTGGCATCCATTTTAAGTCTTTTATAGTACGTTTCAGGTACCGTTTTGGCGGTCTCGTATAAAATAGAACCGGGGCATATAAAATCTATCTCTATATTTACACCTACAAAATCCCGGATATGAATAGGGTTGCGACCATCAGGAAAAATATAGTACGGAATAAAAAGATTCTTTCGGCCATGAAAAGAAGGCTGGTGATCTGGGCGGTAGCAGTGGTGGCCTTTTGCGGTTTCTCTTATCTGATAGACCCCTTCGATCCGGTTTGGCAGGGATATCTGGATACCCCATTGCAGATGATCATTGAAGACACCTTATGGGTACTTCTCTTTTCAGTCATCATCTCTGAAGTAAGCATACTGATCGATATGACCCTCAATAAGCTGCTTCCATGGAGAGACAGGACGATAAAAAGATTACTTATTCAGGGGTTTCTTCAGATCGTGGGAAGTGTGCTCATCGTTATTATTATCAATGCAATTGTTGATGGGACCTCAGATAATCTGCCGGAAATGGATTACCGGAAAGAATATACCTTATTGGGGCAGTGGATTGCAACCAATATTGTGATCTCCCTTATCATCAGTGCTTTTAACACCGTGGACTATTTATTGGCAAACTGGAAAAAAACAGCTGTGGAAGCAGCACAGCATAAGCTGAGAGCCTCTAAACATAAGCAGGCGGCTATGGCGGCGGAACTTCAGGCACTGAAGCTTCAGATCGATCCGCACTTTATTTTTAATAACCTGAGCGTGCTGTCTGAATTGATTCTGGAAGATCAGCAGCTGGGGTATGAATATTCTGAAAAATTTGCAAGAGTATACCGTTATCTGCTCGTCAATTCCAGGAAAGATATCATTGTGGTGGAAGAGGAGCTGAAATTTTTAGACTCTTATATCTTTCTGATCGGAAAAAGAATCGGGGAAGGAGTTCTATTCAAAATTGATGTTCAGGAAGAATACAAACAGATGTATACCCTTCCATTATCCCTGCAGTTGTTGGTAGAAAATGCCATCAAACACAATCAGACTTCAAAAGCCAATCCCCTGGAAATACATGTATACACCAATTCTGATGGGGAGCTGGTGGTTTCCAATACATTCCTGCCATTGATCAATAAGCCGGATTCCTCAGGGGTAGGGCTTACCAACATCATTGCACGGTACGAAATCTTAGGATATGCAAAACCGATAATAGAAAAGACTGAAGAAAAATTTACTGTAAAACTTCCATTGATATGAAGATTAATAAAATTCTAATAGTTGAAGATGAAAGACCCAATGCGGAAAGGCTGAAGAGACTGCTGCTAAAACTGAGACCCCATATTGAAATTCTTTCCGTAGAAGATTCAATCACCTCAACGGTACATTGGCTTGAAAATAATATCGTTCCGGATATTATCATGATGGACGTACGCCTTGCAGACGGATTGAGTTTTGAAATCTTTAATAAACATGAAGTTAAAAGTGCCGTCATATTCACTACCGCATATGATGAATATGCAGTTCAGGCATTCAAATACAACAGTGTAGATTACCTTCTGAAGCCCATTGAGGAAGAAGAACTTGATGCCGCCCTGAAACGCTATGAAACCTTTATGGAATCTGTTCCGGTAGTGGGAACAGCCATTGAAGGCCTGCTCAATTATATCCAGCCTAAAGACTACAGAAAACGTTTCCTCATTACCCACAGAGACGGATATAAAACGGTTTTGGCGGAAGACATTCTGTACTTTTACACCGAACTGGGAATCAGTAAAGCAATGCTGAATACAGGTATTGTAGAGAATGTTCCCCAAACCCTTGAAGAACTTGAAAAACAGCTGGATCCCAAATTCTTTTTCCGTGCCAACAGACAATTCATCATTCACATTGATTCTGTAAAGCAAATCTTTAATCACTTTAATGGAAAACTCAAACTGGAACTCAGAAAACAACCTGATATGGAAGTAATTGTAAGCCGGGAAAAAGCCTCCATATTCAAATCATGGATGGATTACTAAATACGGGACAAAACCACATGCTGGAAGAGGGAAAAGCATTTGAATGCTGAAAATCATTTTAACAATTGATTCGTTTCTGTAATCGGTAGAAGTATATTATACAATAGTAACTTCCAGCATCCCTCTTCCTGCTTCCAACCCTAAAATCCCAATCAATCCTATTCCGGAATCTTTTTTCGTTTTTTTAGTCAATATTTTTAATTTGATAGAAATTTAAATTATTGACTTGTTTTTTGCTGTATCAATACTGCGGAATGATGTTGATAAATAAGTTGATAGGGTGCTTTTAAAAGCAAACAGGGTAAATTCAGAGGTTAACAATGTTTTTACAATATCTAACCGGTAAAAATTTTTTTTTTATTGATTCTAAAGATAAAAATTTAAGCCTTCCTTTCATTTTTACTATCATACGTTTCACCCGCGATTAATTACGCTTCACCCGATTTCTATACAAATATCCCTGTTATATGATTTTATTTTGTGGCTGTAAAATTTAAAAACCAATGTTATGAATTACAGAAAAGGATATCTGGTATTTTCACTTGCAGCTGCAGCGGTACTTTATTCCTGTGGCTCCGGGAACAGTCAGGAAAATGCCCAGCAAATGCAGCAGGCATTACCTACAGACTTTATTCAGGTGAAATCCGGAGATGCAGATGTTTCTACAGGATACCCGGGAAGTATAGAAGGACAGGATAACGTAGAGATTAAAGCCCAGGTGACAGGTTACCTGGAAGCAGTATATATCAGAGAAGGACAGTATGTGAGCAAAGGGCAGACTTTATTCAGGATTAACCCGTCTGTGTATAATGAGCAGGTCAATACCAACGCAGCAGCTCTGAAAGCCGCTTTGGCTGCACAGGAAACAGCGAGGCTGGAAGTGGAAAAGCTAAAACCCCTTGTGGAGGGAAAAGTAGTTTCAGATATGCAGCTTAAAACTGCACAGGCAAGCTATAAAGCCGCTGCAGCACAGGTCGCCCAGGCTCAGTCATCTTTAGGGTCTTCAAAGATCAATGCCAATTTTACCTATATCAAAGCTCCGGTAAGCGGATACATAGGCAGAATCCCGAACCGGGTAGGAAATCTGATCAGCCCTTCAGACCCGTCCCCATTGACTACTCTTTCAAGTATCAATACCGTCAATGTATATTTCTCAATGAATGAGGCCGACTTTATTGCCCATAGCAGAGCCGCCTCAGGAAATAATGCGGAAAATGTAGAATTGATCCTGGCAGACGGTTCCACCTACTCTTTGAAAGGAAAACTTGAGAATGCCAGTGGAAATTTCGACAGAAATACCGGAAGTATCCAGATGAAGGCTGTTTTCCAGAATCCCGATAAATTATTGAGAGCCGGAGGAACAGCCAGGGTAATGATCCACAATGCACTGAATTGTGTTGTTAAACTTCCGAAAACATCAGTGAAAGACATCCAGGATAGATTTTTTGTCTATAAACTGAATGGAAAGGACAAGGTGAAAATGACCCAGATTCAGGTATCAGGAAGCACATCCCAGGATTACTTCATCAAAGAAGGCGTAAATGCAGGAGACAAGATTGCCATCAACAGGATTGATGCCCTTACAGACGGGGCGCAGGTGCTGGCCAAAGTGATTCCTTCAAAACAGTAGTATAACCATTTTTTAGAAAATTCGAAAAATGTTAAAAAAGATAATAGACCGTCCGGTACTGGCGACGGTAATATCCCTCATCATTGTTATTTTAGGGATTATAGGATTAAACGAGCTGGCTGTGACCAGGTTCCCGGACATTTCTCCGCCTACCATTACCGTTTCAGGATCTTATCCGGGAGGAAACAGTGAAACGGTGATCCGTTCCGTAGTAACGCCGTTGGAAGAACAGATCAACGGGGTGGAGGATATGGAATATATGAAGTCTACCGCAAGTAATGACGGTACATTCTCCATTTCGATCATCTTCAAGCAGGGAGTAAATGCTGACCAGGCTGCCGTAAATGTCCAGAACAGGGTGCAGCAGGCCACTCCGATACTTCCGCAGGAAGTGGTAAGGATGGGGCTTACAACATCCAAGCAGCAGAACAGTATGGTATTGATCTTCAATATTTATACGGATGACAATAAGCAGTATGATGAAACTTTCCTGCAGAACTATGCGAATATCAACCTTATTCCGCAGGTTAAAAGAGTAAAAGGAGTAGGACAGGCCATGGTATTCGGGATCAAAGATTACTCTATGAGAATATGGCTGAATCCCCAGAAGATGTCTTCATACGGGCTTGAGCCTGCGGATGTGTCCAGGGCTATTGCCGATCACAGTTTAGAATCTGCCCCGGGTAAACTGGGCGAAGAATCCAGTGCTGCCCTGGAATATGTAATCCGGTATAAAGGAAAGAAAAATAAACCGGAGCAATATGAAAATATTGTAGTAAAAAATACCGGAAACCAGATAATCAGACTCAAAGATGTGGCCCGTGTGGAATTCGGTGCAATCTCGAATACGGGAGATAACCTTTCCAACGGAAAAAATGCAGTTACCGTTGCCATTATGCAAACCACGGGATCTAATGCGAACCAGATTGAAATAGGAGTAAATAAAGCCTTGGATCAATTGTCAAAATCATTCCCGCCAGGCATTAAATATACCAAGGTAATGAGTACCAAAGAAAGACTGGATGAGGCAACAGGACAGGTGAAATCAACCCTGATAGAAGCGTTTATTCTGGTGTTTATCGTAGTATTCGTTTTCTTACAGGATTTCAGGTCTACCATTATTCCGGCCATTGCAGTTCCGGTAGCCATTATCGGTACATTCTTTTTCCTTCTGGTATTAGGATTTACCATCAATGTACTGACGCTTTTTGCCCTTGTACTGGCCATTGGTATTGTGGTTGATGATGCCATTGTAGTGGTGGAAGCCGTGCACAGTAATATGGAAGGAACAGATCTTTCAGGAAGAGAGGCCACCCATAAAGCAATGAGTGAGATCACCGGAGCGGTTATTTCAATTACATTGGTCATGTCTGCGGTATTTATCCCGATCGGATTTATGTCCGGTTCTGCAGGATTATTCTATAAACAATTCGCTTATACCTTGGCAATTGCAATTATTATTTCCGCAGTGAATGCATTGACATTGACGCCTGCCTTGTGTGCGGTCTTCCTGAAAAACCATCATGCAGAAGAAGGCGGAAAGCCAAAAGGTTTCGGGCAAAGATTCGCTGTAGCATTTAATGCCGGATTCAGTAATATGACCAACCGCTATGCAAAAGGGGTAAAGTTCCTGATCGGCCGTAAGTGGATTGCAGCGGGACTGGTTGTGGGAATTATCGGCCTGGCCGGATGGTTGATGTCGAGTACAACTAAAAGTTTCGTTCCAATGGAAGATGATGGCTTCTTTATGTATACGTTAAGCATGCCTCCGGGAACCGGATTAACAAAAACTACAGAGGTTTCCAATAAAATCAATGCCATTCTGAAAAGTGTGGATGCCGTTCAGGAAAATACTTCCATTACAGGATACAACCTGTTAAGTAACAGTGCAGGACCGGCTTATGCAATGGGATTTGTTAAATTAAAACCTAAAAAAGAAAGAGGCGAAGTTCAGGATATTCAGGAAATTGTAGATATGGCCAACGGAAAACTGGCCGCTATTAAAGAAGGAAGCGTCATGACTTTCAGAATGCCTCCGGTAGAGGGATACGGGATGACCAATGATGCGGAAATCGTACTTCAGGACCGTATGGGAAGAGATCCGCAGGTTCTTAAGGCTAAAGCGGATGAGGTCATCGGGCAGCTGATGCAGATTCCGGAGGTGGCATTTGCCTATACCATGTTCAGGGCAGATTATCCTCAGCTTGAGCTGGAAGTGAATGAAGACAAAGCGAAACAGCTGGGAGTAAGTATCTCTAATCTTTTAGGATCTGTGCAGACGTATTTCTCAGGAGATCAGTCTCAGAACTTTTCAAGGTTCGGGAAATTTTACAGGGTGAATATTAAAGCTGACGGTGTTTTCAGAATGGATGAACAGGCGTTCAATGATATTTTTGTAAAGAATGAGAAAGGAGATATGGTGCCGGTGAATACTTTGATTACTTTGAAAAAAGTCTATGGCCCGGAATCTGTTCAGCGTTATAACCTTTATAATTCACTCAATATTAATGTGTCTCCAAAGCCTGGCATCAGTAACGGAGCATTGATGGATAAAATAGAGAAGACCCTGAACAATCTGCCGTCTGACTACAGCTATGAATGGACAGGATTAAGTTTAGAAGAGAAATCAGCAGGAAATCAGACGGTTGTGATCCTTGGGCTTTGCTTGCTGTTTGTATATCTGCTTCTTGCTGCACAATATGAAAGCTATATTCTTCCGTTAGCGGTTATGCTTTCTATTCCAACAGGGATTATAGGCGCATTCCTCGGCATAAAAACAATAGGACTGGATAACAACATTTATGTACAGGTAGGATTGATCATGCTGATCGGGTTGCTGGCCAAAAATGCGATTCTTATTGTGGAATTTGCCATTCAGCGACGAAAAGCCGGACTTTCCATTCTGGATTCTGCATTAGAAGGTGCCAAAGCAAGACTGCGTCCGATCATCATGACATCACTGGCATTTATTGTAGGGATGATTCCGTTGATGATCTCCACAGGAGGGATGGCTTCAGGAAATAAATCCATCAGTGTAAGTGCTGCGATAGGAATGCTCAGCGGAGTGGTTTTAGGAGTGTTTGTCATTCCCGTACTCTATATGTTCTTTCAGTACCTGGATGAGAAAATTTCATCCAAAAAGAAGTATCCCGCAATACAAAATCAATTGACCAATGAGAATATTTAATATAAAGAACTTCCTTATTTCAGGCGCAATGGCATCAGTACTGGTGTCTTGTGCCGTGGGGAAACCCTATACAAGAACAGATCTGCAGGTTCCTGAAACATATAAAGAATCTGTACAGGTAACGGGAGATACGGTAGTGCTTCCATGGAAGACCTTTTTCAAAGATCCTAAACTGATCGGTTTGATAGACAAGGCACTCACCAGAAATAATGAGGTGAATGTAGCCCTGAAAAATATAGCCCAACTGGATCTGATCTACAAACAGGCTAAGCTGTCTCTGATGCCCACTCTGGATCTCACTGCAGGCGCCAACAGAAGCTGGGCTTCTACCAATACATTGAATGGCTCTCTGAATGAGCAGTTTGTAGGAACGAAATATATAGATGATTTCAGTGCTGCGCTAAGACTTTCATGGGAAGTGGATATCTGGGGAAAAGCTAAAATGCAGAAAGAATCTGCCGCTGCTGAATATTTTGCTCAAAAAGAAAATTTAAATGCTGTAAAAAGCAGAATCGTCGTCCAGGTGGCGCAGGCATATTACAATCTGATAAGCCTGGATGAACAGCTGAAAATTGCAGAGCAGAATATTGAACTGAGCAACAACACCCTTAAAATGATGAATCTTCAGTTTACTGCAGGTCAGATCAATTCACTGGCAGTTCAGCAGTCTGAAGCCCAGAAGAAAACTGCTGAACTGCTGATTCCGCTGGCAAAACAGAATATTTCCGTTCAGGAAAATGCTCTGAGCATCCTTTGTGGAGAATATCCCGCTAAAATTGAAAGAGAAGGAAACCTGAAAGCAATGATTCCTGAAAACAAACTTTCGGAAGGCCTTCCGGCACAGCTGCTGAGCAGAAGACCAGACCTGAAAATGGCTGAATTCAACGTGATCAGTCTGAATTCAAAAACAGGATTGGCAAAAGCGGCAATGTATCCAAGTATCAGCCTGAGCCCTCAGATTGGACTGAATTCCAATAAATTCAGCTCCTGGTTTGATATACCGGGATCTATTACCAAAGCGATTGCTGCCAACCTTGCTGCCCCGGTTTTTCAGAAGAAGGAATTGAAAACAGCTTATGAAACAGCATTGATTGAACAGGAAAAAGCAGCTATTAATTTTAAACAGTCTGTAATGACCGCTGTAGGAGAAGTTTCCGATGCCATGGCAAAATCTAAAGGTTCTGCGGAAAGATTAGAGCTTTTGGAACAGAGAACAGCCATTTTAGATAAAGGAATCAATGATGCCCTTAAACTGTATAAAAGCGGTATGGCCACTTATCTGGAAGTGATCACCGCCCAGAACAATAAGCTGCAGAACGATCTGGAAGCAATTAATGTAACGCTTGAAAGATTAAATGCTGAGGTGGACCTGTACAGAGCACTTGGCGGCGGAGTACAATAATATATCAAGGGTAAATAAATACAAAAAGGAAGTTATATATGACTTCCTTTTTGTTTAGGTACTTGTGTTTTTACCCAAAATAAATAGCCATGCCGGCTATTTATTCTCCATCGTTCAAAAAATATTTGATATGTAAAACTATTTGGCGTTGTATGAGTAATCTTTAATAAGGTTCTGGCCTGCTACTACTGATTTGCTCTCGTTGGTCTCTACATTTCCGCCCACTTCCGCCTTATAGCTTACAGAAAGAGGAGCTCCGTCGAAATTGGAAACTGCGACGTGCAGACTGGAAAAATTAAAAGGTTTTACAGTCTCGAATACATAGGTTTTTGTATTTCCTGTAAAATTATTAACATCTATTTCTACGGTGTTTTCAGTGCCCTGTTCAGCCCCATTCATCTTCCATACCGGATTGCCGTACTGGCTGGCATCATGATTTCCTGCCTGCACAATAAAGTCAACCTGATCATTGGAGTCTGCCCCGTTTACGGTAATCGTGAACTTTACATTGGCTTTGGCATCTATAGGATCATCATCCTTACTGCATGCTGTGAAAACAGCTCCCAAAAGACCTGCTATGAGAAGACCTGAAATAATTTGTCTTGTGTTTTGAATTTTCATAATTATTACTATTTCGCATTTTACTGTTTACAAATGTAGCAGGCAGGTGATGAGTGAAACAATACCGGAAATTCACGTTTTTTTTCTACCTGTAATCAGGTAGGCGTCATCAGGTAAGCAAGTGATTGGTAAAATAATGTGATTTTTATTCACAGATGATCAGGTGTTTATAGAAAATTTATTGTTTTTTAAAAAAAAGTATGCAAGATTCCGGAAAAGAGAGATTTATATAATTGAGTACTCGAAATAATTAATGTTCAATGAAAAAATAATGCAATGAAAAAATTTACAGTACCCAGATTTTTAATAGCAGTTTTAATAGTATGTGCAGGAATTGCTTTATACTCCTGTAATAATGACGGGCCAGACATACCACCGGTAAAGCTGGAGGAATTACCGGGAAACTATAAAGGGAAATTGATTACCATACAGGGAAGTGCAAGAAAAGAAAGTGTGAAAGACTTTAAAGTAAAAAAAGACACCATCATGTTTGCCGAATTTCCTGTCAGTGAAATTGTAAAAACAGTAGTAAAAGATCCGGTAAAAACGGAGGCAGCATTAAAAGCAATAGGAAAAGTGAAGTATAACCTTAAATATACAGCATCCGTAAACACCGCCAGTAATGTTGTGGAATTGACATTCGCCCCTAAAACCCTGGAATTACAGATTCCTGTAGATGGAGCCAATAAAAAAACCATTGTAACACTGGCCGCTAAAGAGAAAGGATTTTATGTAGGAATGGACCGTTCCCTGAGGTTTGCTGTGAAGGCAGAGAAGATCACAGTAGACGGAACGGCACTTGCTCCTTATGAAGTGATTGATTATAATTTCCCTTTCTGTATAAAAAATTAATAATAGATCTTGTCATCAATAGATTGCGTTTTAAAAGATGCAATCTATTTTTGCCCCATTGTTTTAATACCTGTTGAAACAGCTACGTAGCAGTATATGAGTGAAAATAAAGAACAGATTTTAGCAGAACGCCTTTTGAAGAAGGAGGAAGCTGCCTGGAAAGAGCTTTTCGGAGCTTATTCCGGAAATCTGGCTTATGTCTGCTCCCGCTATATCACAGAAAAAGAAGATGCCCATGATGTGCTTCAGAACAGTTTCATTAAAATGTTCCGTTCGATAGAATCTTTTGAGTACAGGGGAAATGGATCTTTAAGAGCCTGGATAACCCGTATTGTGGTGAATGAATCTCTGAAGTACATCAGACAGAACAGTGATTTTAAATCAGCGGTAGAAGTAGAGGAACTGTCTGATATGCCTGAAGAAGAGGAACCGGATTTTGAGGAAATTCCGAGAGATGATATTATGAATATGATCAGATTGCTTCCGGAGGGCTACAGGACTGTTTTCAACCTGTATGTGTTTGAGAAAAAGAGCCATAAAGAGATTGCCGGGCTTCTGAGAATTGCAGAGAACTCTTCTGCATCTCAGTTTCACCGGGCGAAAGCAATGCTTGTTCAGAAAATAAAAGAGTTTAAAACGTCAAAAAAAGCACAATATGAATAATGAGTGGTTAAATAGCCTGCGTAGCAGAATGGAAGACCATGAAGAAGAGGTTCCTGATGGATTGTGGGATGACATCAGAGGTGAATTGTTCTCTGACGAAGAAGACAGGAGCGCTTTGTTCGGAGGGGCTTCTGAATCACAGCATGAAGAAGGCGGGAAGCAGAAGGCAGAAGGTTTACGTTCCATACAGAAGACACTGCTGTATCGTATGACAGGAATTGCAGCAGCTATTGTACTGCTCATTGTGCTGATGAAAATTCTGCCCGGAGAAAAAGAACATAAAGTGCTTGCTCAGAAAAAGACGGATGTAAAAAGTGGAGAAGAAAAAAAATCTGTTCAGAAAGGATTGGAATTTCCCGCCGGGACAGATATTAAAGAGAATATCAATATAAGTTCTGATCATTCTTTAGCTGAAAATAGATTGGATTCAGATACTGAGGAGAAGACTTTAAAGCAGATCAGTTCCGGAAATGTAGGGAAGGATGGAACAAAAAATAATAAAAACATTTCGGAACCCGGAAAAACAGATAGCGGATCAGGAATATTTGTCCCTGAAAATTCTGAATCTCAAAAAATAGCAGCAGGCGAAACAGTAAATAATAATGCTCAGGAAAAACCTGCTGAAGAAATAGTAAAAGAGCAGGTAAAAGAATTATATGTTGAGAATACGAAGAATAAAACAGTAAAACCTCATCAGAAAAGATCGTGGATGCTGAGCATGCTTACTGGCAATGCATCGTCCAACTCTGCAGAGCAGCAGTTTCCAGGGTATGCCTCCATCAGCGGGCAGCCAATGAATGTTGAAGAAGTTTGGACTACCACTGAATACGAAGATGATCCTTTAATGGAAATATTGCTGGCCAACCAGAGCAAGCCGGTAGAAGCACGGATCAGGCATAAGATTCCGGTCACATTCGGGTTGTCGCTTTATTATAACCTGGGAAAAAGATGGGGAATAGGAACCGGTGTGAATTACACTAAGCTGGCCTCTGAGCTCCATTCAGGAAGTGGTACCAATTACATCAAAGGAGATCAGACTGTTCATTATATAGGAATTCCGGTTCAGGTCAATTATAATGTGATCCGGAAGGGAAGGTTCACGGGATATGTTACCGGAGGAGCATTGCTGGAGAAACCAGTATCAGGAAGCATTACAACGAACTACATCGTGAATGATGAGGTGAAAGAAACAATAAAGGAAAAGCTGGATCATAAGCCCCTGCAGTTTTCTGTCAATACCGCTGTGGGGCTTCAGCTGAAAGTCATTGATAAATTCGGGATTTATGCAGAGCCGGGAATAGGGTATCATTTTAAGGGAGATAATGCTCCTAATACCATTTATAAAGAAAAGCCACTCTATTTTAATGTAAAGTTCGGAGTCAGATTGCTGCTTGACTGAATGTAGAGGATGTTTATGAAAATCAACTTAAATATCTATATATGAAAACAAAACTAATTTTTTTAGCCGTTCTATTATTCAGCTTTCTGAATATAAAGGCACAGTGTAATCCTACCATTACCAGTCCCAGACTTGGTGTAAAGATCAAAGGGAGCATCCTGTTCTGTGAGAGTGAAAGTGAAGTGCTTTCAACGCAGACGTACGGAACTTACCAATGGTATAAGCAGCAATGGACGTGGCAGACCCCTAACACCAATCCATGGGTTGCTATTCCGGGAGCAACCTCACAACAGCTTACCATTAGCGGCTCAGATCAGTTGTATTATTTTAAAGTAGCCGTTACCCAGGGAGATTGTGTAGCAGAAAGTCCTGCTATATTAGCAGATGGTTACGCTTACGGCTTGCCTGCCATGATGTCTACCTATACTCCGGGAACTTATGAAGAAGTAGGTATGGGAGTAGTGAATGTATGTGATGGAGCTTCGGTTCAGTTTGATGATGTATTCCCTGCTGTGTATGGGAAGCATACCTGGTTCAGGTGTGTTCCGGGAAGCAATCCTCCGGCATCCAATGATCCGTGTATTATTCCGGGAGTTAACGGAGATACTTATGTTGCTACCCAGACCGGGAAATATGGTTTCTATGCCTGCACGGAATATTGTCCGGAACAATGCTATATGCTGGATCCGCTTACGTTTGTACAGCTTAATTTCGGAAACTGGGAATTCTGCAGTAATCTGAGTACGGGAGAAGTAAAAACGAAGGATAACAACCTGAAAGTGTATCCGAATCCTACCGCTCAGTTCCTTTATATCGGGAAAGAATCAGATAAGAATTACAAAGAAGTTACCATCATAGATATGACCGGAAAACTTATTCTGAAAAAGAATAATCACAAATATAATCAGGGGATCGACGTAAGCAACCTGGTGCCCGGAAATTATATAATCATCTCTAAAAGTGACAACGGAAGCGAATATAAGAACAGATTTATAAAAAAATAATTAAATAATTGAATACGGAAATATATTAAAATTTTGATTGTGGGAAAGAAGTACGGTGCCGGAGAAGAAAGTTCCCTGTACTGTAGAAGAAGGTCAAGCACTATTTTTTAATACTTTGTGTAGAGTAATATCATCCTTGTTAAATGTTGACCTTAGCCGGTCCCCTATGAGGAGCTCCTTCTTTTCGGCATCTGACTTCTTGATTTTAATTTTACTTCTTTATTCCGGATTCAGAATCGTTTAATTTCTTCGTTAGTTTTTAATAATGGTTAGGTCGGTACAAATTATTTTGTACCGGTTTTTTTTTGTAAAGAAAATATTTGTATCAAGACATTGTACAATCTGTTTATAAGGAAGTGTAAAAAGAATGTCTTCAGTTTTTCATTTTCTCCAGGATTGTTGGGATCTTTTCTTCAGTAACAACACCGATAACTTCTTTTACTTTCCCATCCCGGCCAATGATCAGTGACATAGGATACCTTTGTACAGTCAGGTATTCTTTTAATTCTTTTTCTGCATCAGTGATCTGTGCAAACTTATATTGGTGTCTGGAAATAAAGGCTTTTACTTTTTCAGCATTATCATAAGTGATTCCGATAAAATTAGAGTCAGGTAACGCTTCCTGAACTTTATTTAAAACAGGAATTTCCTGTATACACGGTGCACAGGCAGAAAACCAAAAATTAATAAGGCTGGTTCTGCCCTCCAGATAATTTACCGGATACGGTTTTCCGTTTTTATCCCGAAACTTTTCGATGGGAAAATGTACATCGAGCTTGGATTCCATATCAGGAAATGTTCGTAATGCTTTTTCCTGCGCCAGTATTGCAATTGCATTAATAATAAGAAAAAAGGCAAATATCTTTTTCATTTTCATTTTTTTGTCCATTAACAGTTCCAAATCTTTTATTCCTTTAGCGATCTTGTTACGCAGTATTTTAGCATAGAAGCTTTAGTTTCAGTATTCTTGATTGTTCCGTTAGCCCGTGACCACCGCTTAAAATGATCATATACAATACAAAAAATAGTTTTTTACGGTTACTTATTTTAGGTATTAAAAGTAAGGCAATTTTTGGTAATTGGATTTCTATATAATAGTAAATCCATTATTTTTCATTAAGAATGTGTTGCAATATGAATGCTGTTGCTTTTGCATCGTCTAATGCCCGGTGAAATTTAAAATCTTCTTTTATATTCATTTTTTCTAAAACTCTTTCTAAAGAAATTCCGGATGTAGAAATATTTTTTTTTGCCAGCCAATAAACCCCCAATGCCCTGATGTCAAAACCTCCACCAACAAAATATTGATTATAATCTAATCCGAATTCTGTAAATTCTTTCCTCAAAAGTGGTAGATCATAGTATAATCCCCAACCGGCTAAAGTTGATTTATTTTTTTCTCCGTACCAATCTAAAAACAGGGGTATTGCTTCATCAAAATATTTTTCATTTTCAACCATATCATTGGTAATATTTGTAATCTCCGTGATTTCAGGCAGAATGGAAAAATGTTTGGGTTTTATTAATATTGAGAACTCACTTTTTATTTCAAAAGTTTTCTTGTCCAGTTTTACAGCCCCTATTTCTATTATATTGGTTTCATTTATTTCATTTTTTCCAAAAGTTTTGCAACTTCCTTCCAGATCATAAATGACTAAATCACTTGAAAATTTCATAATACAGTTTTTAGATGTTTTTAATTTATCTGCCACTAACTTTTCAAATTAATGCATTGCATTAACCGGATCACTCCTCAAAGGTATATTCTTACTACGTAATCTATTTGCGTGCTGATTATGTATTGATTGATAATTGTATTGCTTTTTCAATGCCTAAATCTTTATTCATGGAGTTTTGTTTTTAGGGAAAACAAAAAGGATATTGTAAGACTCTTATTTTGATGATATTTTCTTTTTTATTCTCTCGTACTTACTGCAAGTTTAAAAAACAGTATGTAATTTTTTGACTATGTTGGAAGAAAAGTTTTTAAAAATCAGAGAGACTGCCTCACTTTAAGACAGCCTCTCTGATTTCGAAAGTTTCGTAATTACGGGGAAAAATTAATCCACAGAATAAGTTGGAAAACAGCCTTTCAAAAATTGCTAAAATTTACCGTTATTATTTTTCCATTGCTCTTTCGGCAGAATCTTTTCTATAACATCCCAATGTTCGGCAATTTTTCCGTTTTCAACTCTGAACAAGTCATAGAAAGCATCGTGATCACTCCCAAAATAGCCCTCACTTACTACCAAAACAAAATTTCCCTGTCCGAGAACTTTATGGATTTTATTATATTTAATAAAAATTCCCTGTTCTGCCAATGCCTGTAATGCGGCTCCTAAGCCGGAAACTTTATCGGGAATACTGGGGTTATGCTGAATGTAGTTATCACCATCAAAATAACCGGCCAACTTATCCATTTTACCATTTACAAGGATGTCATCCACAAATTTGGTTACCAGGGTTTTATTGGCTTCTGTCTTTTCAAGATCTTTTATTTCAACGGGACCATCCGTCATGGTGTGTCCGCTTGGGTTGGGCTTTGATGGTTTTTCCTGAAGATTGTCCCAATGCTCTACAATTTTACCGTCTTCAAAACGGAAAATATCAAAACCTATTTTAGGACCGAAAAAATTATAGTCTGTATGAGTAAAAACATAGTTGCCATCCTGAAAGGCACGTATGGTATTAACCTTCGCAGAATTAGGAGGTAACTGCTGCAAAACTTCTGCAAAGCCGGCTAAACCATCAGAAATAGCCAGGTTATGCTGGATGTATTTATTGGGATTAATGTAACTTACAGGTTCTTTTGCTCCTGTTTCAATGCTTTTTAAAAGTGCAACAACTTTTTCTTTGTTTGAGGGTTCCATATTCTTATCTTTTTTTAAGGTTTCATTATCGCAGGATATTAATCCCAATCCGACACTTAACAGTAAGGCTGCTATTTTCATAATTCTTTGATTTTATGAATACAAAGGTCTGATTTTCAAAACGTAGCCAAAAGGTAGATATGGTCTTTTAAATGATACTTTTACTCTGCTATAAAAGATTCCCGGAATTCCACGGGAGTGCGGGAATCGTGTTTTTTGAAGTATTTTATAAAGTTTGTCAGCTCTTCAAAACCCAGTCTGTAGCTGATTTCTTTAACATTTTCGTTGGTGTAGGCCAGCAGTCTTTTAGCCTCAAGCATTATTCTTTCATCAATGAGCTGTTTAGGAGATTTGCCCAGTATTTTGGAAGTTGCCCTGTTCAGGCGTTTTTCTGTAATATGCATTTCTGCTGCAAAATTGCTGACCTGTTTCCGTTTCATATAATTCTCTTCCAGGATATCCTTAAATCTGATGACATAATCAAGATCCGCATTCTTTTTAGGTTCCGTAAAACCCAGCCTGCTTCTTTCACGATCAGACAGCAGCAGAAAGTTATGTAAAAGATTTCTCAAAAGGTCCGGCTGAAAGGTGTCAGCGGCCTGTAAAAGCTCTTTTTGCATCAATTCAATGAGGATTGTGAATGGTGTTAAATTGTCTTCAACACTGATCTTTGCAATCGTTTTCAAATCATTGAATAGTATAGTACTGTGGAGGTATCTGGTCTGTTCCTCTGTTTTACAAAAAAAATCATCTGTGAAAAGAATAGCCAGCCCGTCAAGATTTTTTCTTTCATCAAAACTGTGAACTTTGTGCTTGCTCAGAAATAAGACTGTATCCGGACTTGTTTCTACAGGTTCAAAATCAATTAAATGGATGTTTTCACTACTCTTAAACCAGACAATATGATAGAAGCTCGTTCTATGCGGAACGGTTAACATTTTTTTGTTTTTTGTATATAAATCCTTGAGTTGAACAATCTCAAATTCAACAGGCAGAGCAGCTTTAAACGAATATTTTTTAATTTCGCCTTCCATTCAAATACTTTTTTTGAAGTCATTACAAAGGTAATATCTTTGAAATGGTATTCATCATGTTTAGGAAACAGTATTATTTCATTATTAATAAGGTTCTCTAAAAACCCGACAGATAAAAAGTAAAAGGCTTTTAATCCTGAACTTTATGATTAATACATTATCATATGCCAAAACAAAAATTTACCTGGCAGTCGTATAAATCCGAAGCATAGATCATAATCCATTTTTATTAAATTCTTTTCCATAATCTCTTTTCCCATAGAAAATATTCCATTTAAGCCTCAGATTTTCAAAATAGTATATTGTTTATTTTTACCTGAAAAACACACCCATGCTGATTAAAATTTATGGCAGCGCCATTCATGGAGTTGCAGCACAGACAATAACCATTGAAGTAAATGTAGATACCGGAGTAGGGTACCATTTGGTTGGTCTTCCGGATAATGCCATTAAGGAAAGCAGTTACAGGATTTCTGCTGCGCTGAAAAATGTAGGCTATAAAATTCCCGGGAAGAAAATCACCATTAATATGGCACCGGCTGACCTCAGAAAAGAAGGTTCTGCCTATGACCTGAGCATCGCTATCGGGATTCTGGCCGCATCAGATCAGATTGTAGCTGAAGAAATCCAGGACTATGTTATTATGGGGGAGCTTTCGCTGGACGGGAGCCTTCAGCCGATAAAAGGAGTGCTTCCCATTGCAATTCAGGCCAGAGAAGAAGGCTTTAAAGGAATTATCCTTCCCATTCAGAATGCCAGGGAAGCAGCCATTGTTGATAATCTTGAGGTGTACGGCGTAGAAAATATCAGAGAAGTAATTGATTTTTTTAATGAAGGAAAACCTATCGAGAAAGTAGTGTTGGATACCAGAAAAGAATTCCATGAGAAGATCAATAATTTTCCTTTTGATTTTTCAGAAGTTAAAGGGCAGGAAACAGCCAAAAGAGCAATGGAAGTGGCTGCTGCCGGAGGACATAATATCATTCTGATCGGCCCTCCCGGAAGTGGAAAGACCATGCTGGCTAAACGGGTACCGGGTATTTTGCCTCCGCTTACGTTAAAAGAAGCCCTGGAAACCACAAAAATTCATTCTGTAGCAGGGAGGATAGGAACAGAAGCTTCATTAATGACAGTACGTCCTTTCCGTTCACCGCACCACACTATTTCAGACGTTGCTTTAGTTGGGGGAGTGTATATTTGCAAAGTAAATGATAATTCGCAAAGTAAACGATAATATTTACAAAGTAGGCGATATTGAGTTTGGAAAATATTTTGTAAATTCTAGTGTATAATATTCTGAAAAATGGGATTAATATAGACTTAGGAAATAACTTTTTTTGGTTTTATTTGTAAATTTGCCACCGCTATGATAAGAAAAAAAGACTATTCTGTTCTTGCCCGTTCATATAATACTCTAAGCTATAGAAATCAGCTTAGAGATTTGGTTTCGGCCTTTTTCAAGACTGAAAAGTACAATGATCTTAATAAATTTGAACTTGCTAAAACGATCAACGATGCCGTTTTCAAACATTATGAGGGTGAGTCAATCTTAAAATATAAGCTTGCAAAAGAGTTTAGAAGAAAAAATTATATTGCAGCTTTTGAAGTAAAGGCTAAATCTAGTCGTACTGATTTTCTGGTTATCAATGGTGATCTTAAATCTTTTGAGGTAAAGTCTAAAATAGATACCCTAAGCAGGCTTAATAAGCAAGTTTGTGACTATGGCGATGTATTCGAATTTAATACAGTTGTTATTGATAAGATTCACTTAAGAAAGGTGTTGGAAATGATCCCTGATTATTATGGTGTTTGGTATTATGAGGGTCATAAAAAGATTATCTTCAGGAATGCTGAATATAGCCCCAACCTAAATTCCGGTGAACAGTTGGGGTTATTTACAAAAAAAGAACTTACTAAAGCTTTTAGAAGTTCTTGTAGGGATGAAATCCTTTCAAATTTTGATTCGGTATCTATTAATAGTGCTTTGAAGAATAACTTAAAGGAAAGGTATCAGGAGAGATGGACATTTGTTACAGAAAACTGGGATGCCATTTTACCAATAGATCTTCAATTCTTTTTTAATACCAACGTAAAGCCTGAAATTATCTATAGTTAATATTTTGTTTATATATTTGTCTGAAAGATTTCATGATTTTCAATTAGTGTTTTTACACAAAATAAATAATGCTCCATTGAAATTCTTTTGAATTTGGCTTGGCTCTTTCCGCTCTCCTGTTCAGAATTAATCCTAAGTAAGGTTTTATAGCCCCAATTTTCCTCAGTCAAAAAAGATGGATTTGCAGCCAACATCCTGCCGGTTGCTCCTGAAGCTAAAACATGTGGAACAATAGTATTTTCAAATTCGCTGAGAGATTTTTTTATGGAAGCTTTATATCCGTAGAATTGGTTTTCTGTAGCATCAAAATAAACAAAGCCTGGACTAATTGACCCGCCTGAAGTCATGTTGTCTTTTTTAATGCCTGCGTAATCTCCAGTAGCATTAACACCAAATGTTTTCATGATATCAGTATCTATCTGGCTATTGTCAGCTTCCAAAATCGGCTGACCATGATCTAATTTTACGTTTTCAATATCATTGATAGCACTTCTGAGTAAAATTTTAGTACAGATATTGAACTTTTTAATTTCTTCAACAATTGGCTTAAGCGGGGGTGTTTTGAAAGCACTTTGTTTGTCGAGATCAATAATAAGGTAATCCTGCGGCTGTATTATTTTTACTACCTGTGGATAATCTTCGTGAAAGGAATTTATATTAATTCTAAAGGCAATTTTTTTATAATTAGGTCTTAGAAGCTCTTCCTGTCTTACTATGGTATCATTTTCACCGGTTTTGGCTAAATATGAGGAAATGACTGGTATTATTTTATGATTTCTGGTTGATAATAAGTTGATATATTCACATTTAGTCTCAAGTTTATTGATTACTTTAAACACAAATTCCACGACCTCCCTTTTCACAGCACCTGTAGGATTAATATAGTTTGGTAGGTCTACAAAAACATATTTAGCTTTTATACTGTCAATAAATGATGTATGAATCTCCTGAAATGATTTTTTGTTATTTTTCCTGTCATGCTCTTTAACAATTTCGATCATTGGATATATATTTTCACCAAAATCAAATGAAGAAAGCAGAAGCCCTTCTTGCTGCCTATATCTAAATGTAGGCATGTAAATTAATTCTTTATCCATGTGTTATTATTATAAATTAGACTTTGACAACTTTAGTATCTGTATCATTCACTTCTATTAATATTGCAGAGTCGAGGTTATTGTTCCATACATTAATATCCAGCCCCCAGAAAAAAATATATCTTGTGTTTTGAGAATTTTTTATACTCTCTTGTGAGTTTTTACCCTTTCCAGTATATACGAGAATCTCATCACCAGCTATGACTTTTTGTGATGTAAACCAGTAGGTATGTCTTACTTTATTAGAAACGGCATATTTGTTTAAGTATGTGTTATCAGCAATTATATATCTTACCAGATTACAATTTTCCTTTACAGAAAGTAAGATTCTTTCGCTTTCATGGGTTCCATGATCAATAATTTCTTTTATTCCTATTTTCATTTTTGTATATATTATTTCTTAATGGCTAGTGCTTTTTTGGAAGTAATGACATCATATTGGATTAATGTTATGGTGTCTCCTCCTTTATCATTTAGGATACAATGCTCAGAGCCCCAATAGCATGCATAGTAATCCTTTTTAGTATCACTAAACTTTCTTTTTTCATTTTTACCTGATCCAATGTAGATTATCAAATTTTCATCTTTTTTCAGATCTATACTTGGTAATATATAAATATGCCTGAATTCGTTTGAAATATTACCATCTGCATCGAATGTGCGATCAACAATTGCATATCCCTTAGTGTTTATGTTACTTGTTGCTTGTAACCAAATTTTCTCTGTATTAGGTGTTGATCCGTTTTCTATTAATGTAATTTCTAATGACATATATAATCTTTTTAATTTTTTATTTCTTCTAGTTGAGTTTCGTAAACATGCATTTCTCCCAGATAATCATTTTCAGCAACCTTTTTAAGAACGAGATAATCCTTACCGCTTTCAGGGTAAACCTCTGACCTATTATATGGGTCTAATGTTTTTTTTTGTGGTTCTTCTTTTGTTGCTACAATGATACACTCATATCCAGAGGCGATTTCTCTAACTTTTTGTCCAATTTTAAATTTCATTTTAATTATTTTAAGTTATAATATCAAAATTGTATCCTAAATTTTTTTAGAGACAATATGTCATAAATGTTTGATATAGATAAAAATACAAGACAAAATAAGTCTTTAATTCGGGATTTAATTACGGGAATCCGTAATTTTTAATGAAATTTTGGCACATACTTAGAAAATAAAATTATAAAAGGACGTTTTGTATATTTGAAAACAAATTAAGATTACATGATAGCAAAAGAATTAAAGCAAATAATCTGGAACTCCGGGAAAAGAGGAGTAGTCGCTTATAAAGGAAAAGATACAAGAAAAGAGTTTGACGAAAGAGTGAATCGGAAGAAATTAGATCAGATCTCTAGTTTTATAGGTAATAAAATCGAAGAAGTAGTACAAATCCTGAGCTAAGAGGTTATATTTTGTTTATATCTATAATATTTTTACAATAAAAATTAAGATTAAAGAATTTAAGAAGTATACATTATTGCTGAATATAGTAACAGTTGCTTGGGTGTTAATATGCTGAATTCCTTAAACAAAGTACGGTGACATTTTCGATATTTTTTTCCACTACCACAGAAACATGAAGATGTTCTCTTTGGTTCCTTTTTTTTTGCAATAAAAAGAAGGAAGGTTGAAATCTTTTCAGAATCTAAAGTTTCAAATTTACTATAGAAAAACTCTTTAATTCCTTCGTTTCCATGGGATCTTTCATGCAAAAAATAACCGTTCAATTCTCTAAATAGTTGATTGTGAAAATATGGTAGAACATATTTAGTAATAAACTTATGTAAACTAATACCTTTTTTGCAGATTAATGTTTCTTCAGGTGGCGTAACTATACAACAATGTCCATCAGGGAATATATGCCAATCTATATTAATCGGAATGCGTTGAGCTGTTTCATAAACTAATGGCAAGTTATTAGGATAGCCATCCTTTACCTCAATTTTAATATTATAAGAATCGATAAACTTTCCTTCCTCGTCTGGAAGATGAAGTCTGCCCTCAATATAAGGATTGCAGGCTTCATCTTCTACTAAGGAAAAGTTAAAAAAATTGAGTTCAAGCCGTTTGGCTTCTTCTATAAATAATTGTCTTGAATTCATTTTGCCCATGGAAAAGATGTTGATGCACCAATTGCAGCAGCAGCAGCTCTAGAAGATGAACTTTGACTTTCATCTTTACCTTCAGGAAATCTCTCTCCCAAATGCTTTCTCCAAAGTTTGCTCGCTTTTAATTCATTTTCTTCTCTTAATGCTTTTTCAGCATCATCAATGAAATCGTTAAGAGCTTTCAAAAAATTATTTTTTCTATTTTCATCATAACTCTTAAACAAATTATCATACGGCACAGCCGGAACCATGCACTCGAATTTAATATTTAAAGCATTCCTAATTTCTTTTAAAATATCTTTAAGAGTTATGTCGTCTCTTTGGTTCAGGACAATTTTATTCTTAGCATTAACTGCTAAAATGGTCATCGCTAAACCGCTTGGCATTTTATTTCTAAGATTATCACACCAAGCCTTTAGATATTTAACTGTTGAAATCAGAATACCTTCTTTATCTTTATTTGAGTTGAACCAATCTATAACAGCTTTTGGATCACTTCCTTCGAAACCGTTATCTTTTACAGCTATCTGATAATCTTCTCCATCTACTTTATAATACACAGGATGATCTATTTCGTAATCTGAAGTAAATATTGTTCTGATGCATTTCTTCCTATGTTCGCTGGGTGTAGCCGTATATCCGTTCACAGCTTGATGTACCCATTTTTGTAAAGTTGTTGCAGAAACATCCGGTTGTCTGAAAAAGTAAACTCCGTCATCTAAATCACAGATGTCGTCTTTTGTTCTGATACCTGTCTTCATTTTGTATGAACCTTGAATATAGAATTTAGGCTCATAATCTGGATGATTATCTTTGAACCATTTTCTGATTCTATCTCTTAGTTTTGTTTTGGAACTCGTCATTTTGCTGTTTTTGTGAGAATCAATGGAAATAGATCCATTAAATTGCTTAAATAAGTTGTTACAGTTAGCCATCACGGTTTATTTTAAAAAGTTTATTATTTTAGGTAAATTTTTCTTTGAAAGTTCATCACCGATTGATTCTAAATTCATCAGTTGTTTTTTTGAGGATTCATTCAAATCAATGGTATCACTACCCATATCATACTGAACTCTCAGATATTTAAATCCTTTATCTTTTAGTGTTCTTTGAAAAAAGTCGATATATTGTTCTGTGATCTGAGCCTGACTATCCAAAATAATATCTAAAAGTCTGGGCTTTGGTATTAGCCAATACCAAAGATCTTTGGGTTTCCAATTTGATTTAATAATGTGTCTTCCTTTTCCTGTTCCAAGTGACAATAATTTAATTTGCGAAAATTCGTAGCCCATTTTATCAGTTGCCTCTAAAACTCCTATCAATGAGGGGTTATTTGCGAATACTCCGCCATCTATCATATTGATATTGTGACCTTTTCCAAATTTATTCTTATAGGAAAATGTGTGGGGAGGGAAATATACCGGCGCAGAAGCGCTCGAAAGAGCAACCTCGTGTGCAGGTAATTTGTAATCTCTTACAAACTCGGGGTTATGTTTGGTTTTTAACACATTTATCTCTCCCATTCCTCCATTAAAAGTAGGGATGCAAACATTTGTTTTCAAATCATTCATTAGCGGTTCAACACCGCTATTTGCTTCAGTATAAACATCCTTAAGTTTCTTTCTAAGAAATTTATTACTGTACATTGAACCTGCTAATATTCTAACTTTGCTGGGTAATATTTTTAAAAACCATTTTGGGAAAATAATTTTAGCATTGTCTTTATAAAACTCTAATAACTTCGATGCAGGAATTCCCAAAGCAATTCCTATTGCTAGAATTGCTCCGGTTGATGTTCCGCAGATTAGATCAAAATGTTCGTATAGCTTTTTTTCTGGATGTTCTTCTTTTAACTTCTCTTCCAATTCTGCAAGAACCTTGGCGGGAATTATTCCTCTGATACCACCTCCATCTATAGAAAGTATTTTAATTTGTTTAATTTCTTCCATATATATAATTTTAAAATGAATCTCCACATATAGCCCACCAATTATTTCTATCCCAAGTGGTAGAAAAACACCTTTCCAATTTGGTATTTAGTTTTCTACAGATTTTATTGGCATCACCATTAGCGTCATGCGCAGTTTTGTTAGGATGGTATAAGGTCGTATTAGGTAAATAAATCCATTCACAGTTTTTTACACCACGTACCTTATCTTGATACCCTAATAATTTCATTTCATTTTTAAATTCAGTATGTTTTCCTGAAATGTCGTAAGTAATTATTATTTCCATATTTTTTTAAATTTATATTTCGGATTCGATCCTTTATAGTATATTAACCCTAAAATTTAAAATCCCCCCGCAAGTGTAAAATTTATTTTTTCGGTTAATATGGAAATAGGACAGTATTTTAAATCCAATCAAAGAAAAATATCTAAATTAAATGATAATGATTGGAGAATTGCATTGAAAAAATGTAAGGAACATATACGATACAGGTTGTTCCAAAAAACATTGTATGGAGCACATACTTCATCAAATCTTGGCAAGGATCCATTTCAATACTATATGGATATTGCTTGTGATAAAATATTATTTGGAGATTGGGAATGGCAGGATAAATTTGACTTAGCTGAGCAACTAATTAGAATAATAAACAGTTATATAAGTAAAGAGGTTGATAAATATAGTACGAATAAGGACGAGTCAATAAAATATGTTGATATTGAAGATGAGTTTTATCAAACTCCTTACGAAGAATCGGATGATATACAAGAAAATGAATATAGTTCCCGTTTAGCTATTATAGATAAGGCAGTGAAAGGAGATCTTGAATTAGAAATATTGTGGGAGGCGATAAAAGAGGGGAAAAAACGGGTAGAAATTGCAGAGTTACTTGAAGTAGATAGTAGAAGAGTTGATAAACTTCGAGAGAAGTTAGCATTTAAAGTAAAGCAAATAAAAAAATTAGAAAAGTAATATAGAATGAAGAATCATAAGCAGAGAGAAAATTTAAGTAATCTTTATGGCTTTTTCATGGAATCTAATTTTCACCGAAGCGATGAAGATGTACTTTCTCAATTAGAAGAGCAACCAGATAGTCAAATAGAAGATTTTCTGAGCCAAATTAAAAAAAAGCAAGTAAGACTGAAAGCATTAAAAAATAAGTTGTTTTTTGACTACGTTAATGAGAAACTGATCGAAATAAGACAAAAGGGATTGGAGGAGTTACGAAAAATAATACCTGCAAATGAGCAAATAGAGTTTGCTCCGTTATTTAGTAAATATCAGGAATTATCAGAATCTGATTATCGTGATATTGTTGAAGATCAAGATTTTTTAAAACTCATGGAATATTTGCAAGACAAAGAAGAATAATATGAATTCAATTCAGCATGCACAGAATTTACTTTCAGAAATAGGTTGGGAGTCTCCTTCGGATTTTACTTTACTTGAAATTGCAAATTACCTTAATATAAATATTAAAGAAGTACCTATATCGGGTTCACAAGGTAGAATTCTAATTAATGGCAATTCAGCAATTATTACTATCGATTCTGGCCTAACTCATGAGGGAAAAAAGAATTTTGTTATAGCACATGAGATTGGACATTTTTTAATGCATAAAAGCTTAATTTCTATTTTTTCGGACACAGAAAAGACTCTTTCTGACTGGCATACTAAAGGGCCTCATGAAAATGAAGCTAATTCTTTTGCAACAGAATTATTAATGCCTTTTGTTGCATTTAAAAGCTTCATCAATAAAAAAAAACTTTCTCTTAATTTAATAGAAAAAGCTTCAGAATACTTTAATACTTCTATTCTTGCAACGTTTCTCCGATATGTCGATATAGGTGACTTTCCAGCAATGGTTGTCTATATGGAAAATAATAAGATTATTTGGAAAAAGCATTCACATGACTTTCCTCTTACTTTCCTGAACATTGGTTCACAAGTTCCTGAATATACTGTTGCTGGAGATTATTTTACTCGTGGAAATAGAGAAGAGAAACCTGAAAAGATAGAAGCTATCGAATGGTTTGCCAATGATTTTAATATAAAATATAACAAAAATCTTATTTTATGGGAGCAGTGTTACAAAGTTTCTTCAAAAGGACTAATTTCTTGCATATGGACAGAATAAAAGTTTAGAAGGTTTAACTCAAGAATTACTTATACTATTCCTTTATGCTTATAGTTACAGAATCGCTTATCAAATCAAAAAAAATAACAAATAAAGTATGGTCATCTATGTGGAAACTGGATAAAATGGCTATGTATTACTAATAACTACCAAAAATGAATACATTAATGAAATATTTAGAAAATTCAATTCAAAAGTTTAAAAGTGATGCACTAGCAAAAATAATTTATGATGCTGCAAAATACCTTATTGGTGCAATTGTAACTTACAGCATTTTAAAATTTATTCCCGAGAATACAACATTTGGAGAGTTTCTTGCGAAGAAAATCAATTTCAGCATACTGGAATTTATCCTAATACTATTGGTCGTAGTTTTTCTTACAATAATTGTATATTTTCTTTTGAACAAGAGAAGGTTCAAGCTAATTAAACTCGATTTACAAACAGACGAACTAACTGGTCTACCAAATAATAGAGCATTAAGTGAGGATTTACCAAATGTAATCTCGTGGGCGAAATCCGAAATGAAACCATTTTCAATTATTTTAATGGATATAGATGATTTCAAAGATTTTAATACAAAATATACTCAGAGTACAGCCGATAAAGTGTTAGTTAAATTTGGAACTCTCTTAGCTGCCGACAATAGGATTACAGATAAAGTTTATCGACAACACATTAAAGGTGACGAATTTGTCATTATTACTAAGGATACAATTTTAGAAAATGCTGTAAAAGCTGCAAATAGAAAAAGAGAAAATATTGCTAATACTGGTATACAAATTCCTGAATTAGGTTTGTTTAATTTAACTGTTTGTTGTGGGGTTGCGGAATTTAACCCCAAAATAGATGATGAGAAAATGATAATTGATAGAGCATTCGAAGCAATGAAAATTGCTAAAGGAAAAGTTAACAAAAACTCAACAGAGTCTTTAGTGTAAAATAGAAGCAAATAAGTAGATCCCTATATAATTTACAAGTTTGGTGGAGTTGTCATTTTTATAATTCAAGAGATTTATAGAGTCTCACAAACGATGTGAATGGAAGAAAATGATCCAAAAGTCCTATGGGTTTTTATCTTTCGGGTAATTATATTCTATTGAATTGAATTATGAAAAGCAATGTATTGATACAATGAGAAAGCTATTAAAATATATTGTAGAAAGTCCGGAAATATTTATTGAGTTTATTGATCAGGCTCATTGTAAGTACTAGGAAGTGATAATGATTTATTAACTCTTTGCTTTGTTTTTCTTTTAACTTTTATTGCTTTTATATTAAGTACAAGAAATTGTTTTAAAATATAATCTAAATCCTCCTCTTTAACTTTTAGAATAACCTTCATCATTATTTTCTGATTAAAATAATTGTGTTAATGGTTTAATATTTTTTGTTTTTCAACTTCAAACTCTTCATCATTGATAATTCCTGAAGTGCGTAGTTTATTTAATTTATTGAGTTGATCATATTTGTCTAAAACTACCGTATTTTTAGGTTTATTCTTTATATGAATAACATTTTTACTTGAAAAGGCTTTTGCAAATGCCAACCACCAACCATATACCGTCCAACCAAAAAATAAATTAATTAGTAAAACACTGAAAAATTTGAATCTTAATATATAGACTCTAAATAAAGCAATTATAGTTGGAATAAAATAGATAAAGAGAATTATTTTGACAAATGGAAACTCTCCAGTATTTTGACTCGTGGAAGTTAGTATTGCTAACATATTTGTTATCGATATTATAATTTTAGGCTATTATTTAGGTTCTCTTGTTAAGAGAATGGGTTCAAATATAAAACATTTAAATAAAAAAGCTACTAATTAGATACATCTTTTTAGTGGTAACATAAACGGAGCTTATTTCCAAGCTTTGTATTCTCTAATTGAGATTACATGGAGGAAAAAGAATTTTTAAAAGAAGAAGTCTTAAAGAAACTTGGCAAGAGGATAAAAGAGATTAGGATAGCTAAGGGTTATTCAAGTTACGAATATTTTGCATATGAGCATAACATATCCAGAGCTCAGTATGGACGATATGAGAAAGGTGAGGACTTGAGATTTAGTACCTTAGCAAAGGTTATAAATGCCTTTGGGATGACTATGAATGAATTTTTTGCTGAAGGGTTCGAAGACAATGAGTGTTAATATATAAACACGATCTTTAATAATCATTGTATAATTAACATGAAATTTTGGATTTAATCAAGAAGTATTTTACAGTGATTATCTAACTTTAAAAAGTTCAAATATTTGCTTTAAGCACTAGGATTAAACGAATAATTTCGTTATTTTATCTAAAATATTATGGTAGCATAAATCTGAAACTCTTTTTTCTTCTACAGTTCCATCCTCTCTTTTTGTTTTCTTTTCAAGACGGGTCCCTCCATTGTTATAGTTCGTGGAGCTGCTAAATAAAAGTCCATCTGATTTTTTTTCTAACTTTCTTATTTTCTTCCAATTGTAATTATTATTTGCTATTATAATAATGAAATTATTAATTTCATCATGCGTAAAGTTATCCAAAGTAGATTTGTGAACCAATTGAATCCTTTCATGGAATGCATCGTCAATCAGTAACAGTGAACGCTTGGATAAGTCAGTAATAGTAAAGATTATTAAATCGTTATTTTCATTCATAAATTCTTCACAAGAGTATGTTGCCCTAAGCTTTTCAACAACAGAATGTAACATAAAGAATATTTTGTCCTTATCAATTTTATTGTTCGTTTTATCTTCTTTACTACCTGATGTTTCTGCTCCAGGAGAATCAGGATTGGGGTTTTTTGTCTTGAAAGTTCCAAAATCTGATAAGGGTTTAATAATTGGAGTACCTGAGCTCGCTTTTTCACTTAATTTATACTCTATAGATATTTGTACAATCTTATTTAAAAGATTAAGCCCAGACTCTATAAAGTTTTTAGAAAGATTAGGATTTTTATCATCATTAGTTACAGTGGTGTTTTTATTTTTATTCCCTGGTTTGAATCTTTTACCCTTACCCGTATTATCGTTATTACCATTATCATTTTTCTCACCGGAAGAATAATCAATAAACTTAACAGTATCTACAGTGTATAAATTGCTAAAATTGTGAGAAGAAGTAATGTCAATTATCTCAGTAACAATAAAGTATTTTTTGCCATCCCTATTTATGTAGTAACCTTTGGTCTCCAAATAAAGCTTTTCTTTTATTGGGACTTTAAAACTATATGAAATACTATTGGGATTGTTTAAAATTTGTTTATATAGATTAGCTTGTGTGTTAATTAGATTGTACCACAAGTAATCATCTTTTGAGAATAGAAAAAAAGCTAATGACTTAGCTAGTGCTTTTGTAAGTTGATCACCCCTTTTTCGTACAGATATTTCGCCAACCTGAAGATCTTCTTGTTGTATAATACGCCATTTTATGAGATCTTTTAAGTCCCCAAAATCATTACAGAATAGATTCTTGATTAGTAGTGAATTAATTAAATAGAAGGCTTGTCCTATAATAATTGATGGAACAATATACGTTACTGGACCTGATTCATAGCTGCGCTCAAATTCATAGTATTGGCAACCTTCAGATTCTTTACCAAACTCTAAATTAGAGCTTGGATTGTATGTTTGAAATTCAATTTCATCATAATTTTCTAACCAAAATGAACGTTTGTAAACTTTATTATTTAATTTTTTTGAATCACTATCAAAATTATCTCCTATTTTAAGGAATATCAAGCTTTCAATATTATGGTTCCGATAAATATGAGATTGTATCTTCTCAACTTTAAATCCATCTACATACTCTGGAATAATATGTGCAAATTCTATTTTTGTATTGGTTTCTAAGTCAGAGCTTTGTAGTCCATTAGGGAAGTTTGTTATTTTGTAATATCCTTTGTTAATATGTGGAAGTTTAAATTGAAAATCCATATTTTTTTATATTATTTTGTGTGATTAGGTTAAATTACATTGACGTTTGTATTCCTTTATAGCATCTCTGTATTTTGGATTATTAATATATGCTTTTTTAGGAATCATATTATGATCCAGCCAATATGCCTGACCCCAAATTGATTTATGCGTTTTCGGGATTCGATATTCATAAATTCTTTTTTCTTTTTCAAGTTTTTCCAAGCAGGAATTTATATTTGTTTGACAAAAATTTTCTTCTTTTATTGTGTTGGAAAGACAATGGAATATCTCATTTTCAGAGAGGAATTTATTTTTAAATTTGAGTAAATTAAGTATCCTTTTTTCTGTTGAAATTAGGGTAGTGTCTAACTTATAATTGAAGTTTGTAGTATTTTGATTATGAGTTTGTAAGCTGTTTTCGTCTTTTCGATTTGTAAAACTTAATCCAAAGAGATTTTTCATATTAAACAGGCCGAAATTTTTTTTCAATTTTTCACTCAATTTTAGCATAATATATTTCATTATTAATTAATAAATTTTTATATTTGCTACAAGAAATAAGGGGATCGGATAAAAGAATTTTTCCTTTACCATTATTTATGTAACTTATAAGTCCGTTAAAGTAATTCGAGCTACGATTAACGGATTTTTTTATTTCTATACTATTTCATTTACTTTTTCGTATTTCGCAAATATAATTAATTTCATTTAAATTGCAAACTTTTCAATTTAAACGCACGTACCGTATGAATATATAGTCAAATTAGACTATATATTGTTTATATTGTTTGTATTGTTTGTATTGTTTATGAATTATCTATTGGTGTGTATTTGTGGGTGAGATTTTTTTGAATTGCTTGCTATGCTTGAGATTATAATTTTTAGAAATTATTCAGTGATTTGATCTAAATATTTTTAAATATATTTTCAAATGAATATGGAAGTATATGATCCTTTTTAAATTCACTTAATCGTAGATTGTGCTTCTGTATTAGAAACTGGAAAAAAGGGAAGTCTTCAATAATCCTAAATGCCGTTTCAAAAATAATTCTTCTATTGGTAATTGACCAGAAGTACCAACTTCCGTCTTCGATAGGTAGTGGGCCAAATTCAAATTCACAAGCATTTCTAAGTCTTCCCCAAGTATTATGTTTGCGACTTATGAGCAAAAGTATAATATGTAGTACTTTGAAATAGCTGAAGCTGTACTGGAATTCTTTAGAGTATCCATCTTTCACTATAGAATTAATTTTTGTCTGAAGTAAGATTTGGGAATTATTGGCATCTTCCCAGTTTGAGGAAAGTGAAGCTGTACAAAAATAACAGGTATCGAGTGGGTGAGCTTGGATTTTATGTTTATTTCCTTGTTCCAATCTATGAAATGATATTCCATTACCACAAGATTCACAACAATCTTTTAGTAAAATTTTGCAGTCAGTACAAAAGTAGGAAATTGAAAGTCTCCAGGCCTTTTTGTAATAAGGTTTTTTTCCAATACAACTAGGACAATACAAAAGGCTTTTATTTTTTCTTTTCCTGTGGTAAATTCCAAAAGGAAGAATTCCCTGAGTATTCCCATTCAAGTTTCTCTGTTCAAATAGTATTGTTTCGTAGGAAGTCAGAAATAAATTTTCAACATCCTGATCTAAAAGTGGACTATTTTCAACTATAACTTTTTTTAAGTAAT